>JAGOMW010000022.1 GCA_017993345.1 Candidatus Altimarinota bacterium
GTATGCTTACTATTACCGTTGCTTATGCTGTAGTCGCCCTTATCTTACAGCTCCAGTTTTAATTCCTCTTTTCGAATTCTATGTTTTTCAAAATCTTTTTCTGTATCGTCATTCTTGTATGAGTTATTATCTCTTCATTTCAAGTGAGTGCTGATTGTGATGTTTCCACCCCTGGTACGAGTGCCGCAGAGTTTCTTGCTGGATGTTCTGATTCTTCTCCTGGTGGGATTTCCGTGAGTGCTGCAAGTGATATATCAGGAACAACGAGTGATATCAAGCAAAAAGTAAAAGATATTGCTGAACGTGCGATTGCTTTTGGGGCATTGTTTGCTGTTGGTATGATTGTTTGGGCGGGTATCCAGTATACAAAATCTTTTTGAGAAGATGAGTCTCTTAAAAAAGCAAAAAACACCGGCATATACGCTGTTATCTGACTTCTTCTCCTTCTTGCATCTTTTTGACTCGTTGACATTGTTATTAAATTCGTTTTCGATCTCGGCTCAAACTAACTCTATGATTTCTAAAATATTTATCATTTTCTTTCTTTTTTTTGCAACAGTTCATTCTGTTTTTGCAGGAAACTCGATTATTGTTGAGTCTATTGGTACGACGCAAAATGTCGAATCGAGAAAGCATTTGATTCAAAATCTTTTTTCAAAGCCTTCTCTTGATTTCTCTTTCTCTTTTTTAAAAATTGTTCTCGATGTAAATCAAAAAGAGCCACGTGGAAAAATTCAATGAAAAATAATTAGTCTTTCCGCCTCCATAAAAGATCAGAGTGAATTTTTGAAGTTATTATTCCATGAAATCGGACATGCGATTGATATATATACATTTATACCCGATATGACCGGTTTCGATCGATCGCAGACATTTTATGACATTAGTTGGCAGGATACAACAACAAAAAAGGCCTGAGAAAAATCACAGAATTTTATATCTGGTTATGCAGCAACCAATAAATATGAAGATTTTGCTGAATCATTTGTCTTTTATATGTTTCATAATAACGATTTTGCTGAACGTGCTCTCAAAAATGATTCACTCAGGCAGAAATACCTCTTCATACAAAGGTATCTTTTTCTCCATGGTGAATTCACTGGAACGGATTTTCGAATCAATAAAATTCCCGTATACTTTTGGGATACGACAAAAATCCCAATTTCGGTAAATAAATATTTGTATTCTCTTCCATAATTGATATACTCCTCACAACTTATGTGAGAATGCAAAAAGAGTTTTGATATATTTCTCATCTTTCCTATCTATCCATATAAAATATCTTTGGTATCTATATTTTTTCAAGGAGCCGTCTCTTTGTAAAAATATGTCGATCAAATGCAGTTTTATGTATATCTCGCACTCGACGTTTCCTTATTTTTTATATCATAATTTTTATGAGTAGCATTTTTGGTGATTCTGATGAGATCACTTTTGGTAATTCTGAACCTGTTTCATCAAAGAAACCAGTTCTTTCGAAGGAAAAAATCAGTCCTTCCCTTGCTTCTACGGATAAGACATCACTTCGTCCATCTTTTCCGAAAAAAGAGTATAAAGCTCCTGTTCGAAAAGAAGTTTCCCAGAATTTTCAGGTATTATCATCAGCTCAAAAACCGAGCTTGATTCGTTTGATTGATTCTATGAAGCCATCATTTCTTCCTCTTTCTGAGTGAACGATGATTCGTCTCGTTTCCCTCTCTTCAGTCGATGTTATTGATCCGATGTTTTTAGTTCGCACAGGTGAAAGTAGTCTTCTTTTTGGTACTGGATTTTCCGAAGTTCAAAATGCTGGAACTGCATATGTTACTTTTCCAGATATGCGCTTAGTGTCTCATGAAAAAGAACGACTTGCTGGTTGGATACTCACCTCATCAGTAACTCATATACGTCCTTTTCAGATGATTTTAGAGGCTCTTGGATTTCCACATGTGTATGCTTCTCGTGACATTATTGCAAATATTCGTGAAAAAATAACTGATCTTGATTTTCTTGAAAAGTGCCGGTTTTTTGAGCTTTTTACTTTCGGTTCAGATGAGCGAAAGGTGGGTGAATTCTTATTGCAAAATACTACTTCAGGACTTCAGATAAAAAATGTTGGAAATGGTATTACTTTTGGTCATACTCCGATTGATTCGACAGCTCTCGATGAAAGTTCTTCACCTATTCTTACAAAAGACTCGTCTGGATACCATTTTTCTTCAGTCGATATTTCTTTTATTTCTGGAGAAATCTTAGAAATCTCAGGAAAATCTATCACAAAACATCATCTTAAGTTTACTTTTGATACTTTCTATCTGGATAAAGAATCTGTATGAGTGGTTGCTGGATATGCACTGAAAGATCGAACTGAACTTGCAAATAACGGAGTCCTTACTTTTGTTCTCGAAGAAGATCGTGCGGCAAGAAGTATCCTTGGTCATATTTTTATCGATTCACGAGGTTTTGTTCACTCTTATGAAATGATGAGTGTCCATAAGTCTATCCTCTCAGGAATTCGTAAAATCTATGAAGAAGAAATTATGAAAAATCCTCGTCTTGAAAGGGCTGAACTCGTACATACTCTTCGTCGAGAAGTTACGAAGTATTGTTTTCTTCTTACTGGAAGAACTCCAGTCGTTATGCCAGTTATACTGGAAAGATAATTTTTCCTCTGAATCAGAAATTCTCTCTCTGAGAGCGTTTCTCTTAAGATGAAAAATTCATCCATTTTGATACTATACAATTTTATATCCTATCCCCATTTTTTTATGCGAAATAAACGCTTTCAAAACAATACGGATGGTCCATCATCGGATCGCCCTAAAACAGCCCCTCGTGGTTTCTTTGATTCTGGTCGAAAAATTCAAAACAATCTTCGTCCAGGTGACTCATTTCTTTTTGAAGATTCTTTTAAACCAAAACGCTCCTATCCATTTTTCACTCCGACACAGGCTCTGAAAAAATATTTAGCAAACCCAGAAGAGCGTGCAAAACCACTTCCAAAGGAAACTCTTCGAGTGGTACCTTTTGGTGGTATGGAACAAGTGGGTCTCAACTGTATGGGTTTTGAGTATGAAGATGAGATGATTATCGTCGATATGGGAATCCAGTTTCCTGATCAGTATCAATTCGGTATCAATGCTTCACTTCCAGATATTACCTATTGTCGTGGAAAAAAAGTAGTCGGTGTGTGTATAACTCATGGACATATCGATCATATCGGAGGAGTGTTCTATATGATGGAACAACTTGGTCGTTCAACTCCGATCTACGGAACGGCTATGGCATATGAACTGATCAAACTGAAACAAGGAGATATGCAAGCGGCACTTCCGAATCTTCGAGAATATCGACGATATGAGCCAATTCAGATCTGAAAATACTTTCAGATTACTCCTTTTGTAGTGGATCACTCGATTCCTGATTCGGTTGGTCTTCTTATTGAGACACCAGTAGGTCGATTTGTTCATACGGGTGACTGGAAATTCGATAAATCTCCACTTCCAAACCGTCCTTCGACGAACTATGAATACCTCGAAGAACTCGGAAAGAGAGGTGTTCGCTGACTTTTTTCTGACTCGACCAATGCTCATCTTCTCGGTTCCTCTATTTCTGAGTCGGCAGTTGTCTGATCTATGGAAGAAATCTTCTCGAAAGCAACGGGGCGTGTTATCACAGCAACCTTCTCTTCCATTATTGATCGAGTGATGTTGATCATTTCTACGGCAGAAAAATTCAATCGAAAAATTGTCCTTCTTGGGCGTTCGATGAATAACTATGTGGATATCGCGATCAAGCTTGGATATGTTCGGCCACAACCAGGAACGATCATCTCTATGCAAGATGCTGCGAAGCTTCCTGATGATCAAGTAACGATCTGTTGTACAGGAGCGCAGGGTGAGCGATATGCCGCACTCATGCGTATAGTCACTGGAGAGTCTCGTGAGACGACCCTAAAATCAGATGATACGATCATTTTTTCTTCTTCTGTTATCCCTGGAAACGAACGTGCAGTACAGGGTCTGTTTGATCTTATCACTCAACAAGGACCAAAAATCCACCACTACAAGGAGTCAGAAATCCATGCTGGAGGACATGCAAAAGAAGAGGATACGAAAAAAATGATCACCCTCTTAAAGCCAGAGTTTTATATTCCGATCTATGGGTATACTCATATGATCCGTGGAAATACACGAAATGCCTTCGAACTGGGATATACTAAGGATAAGGTGATCATCCTGAAAAATGCAAAAATCCTCGAATTTACGAAGGACGATGTTCGAGAAACAGATGAATACGTTTCCAAAAAACTTGTTACGATCGATGGTCGTATGGTTGGATATACTGCTGAAAAAGAGCTTCATGATCGTTACCAGATATCTTCTCAGGGAGTTCTAGTGGTCGGTATCGTGAAGAAGTCTTCCGGATTTGCGATCAAGTATTCTACTGTCGGACTTCCGATGCCAGATAAGATTCCAAATTTTGAAAAAGCCCTTGATCAGACGGTGGAGAGTATCCTCAAGGATCTTTCTCGATTCAAGGATGCTGAGAGCTTTGTGGCTCAAGTGGAACGAAAAGTGACAGATACCTGTCTCTATGAAATCGGAAAAGAACCCAAGGTGGTGGTAGTGGTTCAATAAAAAAATCCTTCTCGAAAGAGAAGGATTTTTTTATACAAATGGGGTTATTCAAAGGGCTGCTCAAAAAAGTAAAACTCAACCAACTGCTAAACCTACATCTTTAGTTACTTTCTCCATTCAGTTATATCCTCATCAACCCCCAATGCTTGGTGCTGCATGATGATCATCGTGTCCTTTATGCTCAGTAGCGTGTCCTCCTGACATATATGTATATTTATGAAATAATATCAGAGCATCATATACAAATATTTCTATTGTCAAGCATATAATTTTATTTTTGTCTATAACTCCTCTTTTCTCTTAAGAAAAGCAATTTTTATTTACCACGCTCTCTTTTGATTACACGGCTTATATATTTCTATAGAGAAAATTGATTTTATTTTCAAATTCCACTTGCTTTCATCCACTCTATCTATATAATCCGCCTGTTTTATAGTCTATGGTGGGTTACTCAAGTGGCTGAAGAGGCGGGTTTGCTAAACCTGTAGGGTGCCGCAAGGTGCCGCCGGGGTTCGAATCCCCGACCCACCGCCATGTTTCCGAAAATAAAATAGTACGGGCCTATAGCTCAGTGGTTAGAGCAGTCGGCTCATAACCGATTGGTCCCTGGTTCAATCCCAGGTGGGCCCACCACTTAAATACAAAAAATCTCTCATTTCTGAGAGATTTTTTTTATTCTGAGAATTATATTTTTCCATCTATAAGTCCCAGTTTCATATTTGCTGGTAATGCGATATCAATATATTTTGGATAATCGAGTTTTAATGCATCAAGTATCTCCTTGAGTTCTTCCACCTTCGTATCTGCCTTTATCCTAGTATTATATTGCTTTTCTTCTGCTACTGTAGACATTATCTGCCCAGTATAGTCATGTCCTGGATATATTTTTGTACTTTCAGGAAGTGTGTAGATTTTTTCTTTGATCGAGTGAAATAATTTTTCAGGTGAGCCTTGTTGGAAATCGGTACGTCCAGTTTTTCTAATCAAAAGTGCATCACCCGTGAATACCATATCATCAATCAGGAAACTTATACATCCATCAGTGTGTCACGGAGTCTCTCGTGTTGTTATCTGTATTTCTCCGATGGAGAGTACATCATTGTCTTTGAGGAGGATATCTGGTTTTGCAATATGCGCTCATATACCCATAGCGATCTTTGCTCCCGTCTTTGCTCTGAGTGTTCCACTTCCAGTAACATGGTCCGCATGAATATGAGTGTCTAGTATATACGTAAGGGAAAGGTTGAGTTCTTGTAGGAGCTTCATATCTCGATCTACTTTATCGCTCACAGGATCGATAATGACTGCTTGTTTAGAAGAAAGATCACCGATAATGTAACTATACGTCCATGTTTTTTCATCCAAGAGCTGACGAAAAATAATATTTGAGTTCATAGTTGAGAAGAGTAAGGAGTAGATACATCTTTTTTAGAGATGTTAAAAAAATAATTCATTTGAGAGCATGAATATGGCCGTTGTCATGGTGAATATACCAAATCATTTTGATAATTTTTCTGGTGAGATTTTCTTCTGAAGAAATATTCATAGAAATAATCCAATGATGGCAATAAGTATGGCGTACAAAAGAAAATGAATATCTATTCATTGGATTGAGTTCGATATATCACCGAGTGAACCAATCAAAGACTTCATAGCAATAATCAGGAGGGAAGTAGATACTGCTTGTTTTATATCGAGTCACTCGAGCGCCATCAGTGCGGGGACGATCAGAAATCATCATCCAGCACCAACGAGTCCTGTAATGGTTCCAACAACCACTCATTCTCACATGGTTATTATTGACTTTTTCCACAGTGATAATGGAGGAGGAATTTTCTTATTTCCTTTCCTTTTACATACCATCGAACATCCAGCTGCGAACATGATTAATCAGAAAATGAGGAGAAGGAGTGTTCATTTTTCTATCAGAAAAAGATGATCAGGGAGAGCGGGAATGAGGTTGTGTCGAGAAAAAAATGTAGCAATGACCGAGGGGATACCAAAGAGTATTCATATCTTCCACACAATTTCTCATGATCGTAACTTGAGTATAGCTCATATAAGAGCTGTTGTTCATACGATAATCAAACTATAAAATGTAGCAATTATCGGATCAATATGGAATATATATACAAGGATGGGAACGGTCAGTATAGCTCATCCTCATCAAACAAGTCATACAATCATGCCCATAATTCACAGGAAGCCATATGAAAAAAGAAACATACAATAAAAGATTATAGGAGGTATGCAGGATTAAAACTATCGGTTATTTCTATAATATCCGACTTCTCTTCGTAAAGTTGCTTAATACTCCCGATGATATTGGTGGCTGATTTTCACTTCGACTCGAGCCATCCACAAACTTGACCACTTCGTCATCCCGTACGACAGAACACATAGACAGGTTTTGAAAAATCAATATCCGATATTCTTGATTCGATAGAAGAAAGAGGGATAAGTTTTGCCATCGGAATACGAACTTGCTCCCATTCATTTTTTTCACGCACATCGATCAGTTCGATAAGAGTATTTTCGTGGATGAGTTTTTCGAGATCTTTGGTTGTAATTTGAGAGTACATAGTGTTTATTTGATGAAAGATTTATAGACAAACATGCTTGATATCAGAGAAAGAAGAAAAGTGATTGTGAGTGAATTCCCATAGACAAGACTCGCTATCGCTGGTCCAGGACAAAGCCCAGATAATCCCCAGCCAATACCAAAAATTCAAGATCAAATGATGAGATTTTTATCTATAATTCATGATTTTTTCCATGAAAAGTGCCATGTATCTCAGAAAAATGGTTTCTCTTTTTTTGAAAGAAAGAAGTGTCACATAAGTGATACACTGAGTGCTCCAATCATTACAAATAAGAGTGTTGGGTCCCAATTACCAAAAATATCGAAGAATCATTGTACTCGAACGGGTGATATCATTTCAGAAAGAGAGAGTCAAAATCAAAACAATCAACCCGCAGTGAGGATGATAAGAGGGGAGATATGGTGGTGTTTCATAAGCTATAAGATATGATGAGTTATATAAACCGTGATTATGCCAGTTATAAGAAAAGAAAGAGTTGCGGAAATTGATCGAATAGAGAGTCTGCCAATTCCACAAACCGCATGTCCACTGGTACATCCATTTGCGAGAGAAACACCGATTCCTACAATCATCCCAGTGACGGCATAGAGTATGTAAGAATCTGAGGTGAGTTCGATATTCTTCTCTGGAAAGGCTATCCGATATAATCAGGCTCAGAGAATTATCCCTATAAGAAACATATATCTCCAGATTGATCCCGGTTCTACCTTCGGGAGTATTCATTTGATGATTCCAGATACTCCCATAACTCGTCCAATTCCACCAGATAATAAGAGTGCCGATATTCCTATAAGGATTCATCCAGTAAATGCGCTGAGAAACATATTTTTAAAGTGAAGATGTACAATAAATAGAGACAAGGGATTTGAGGATTGATTGCACCTGATCATTCGATATATGATAGGTAACATAGAGTCATTTTTTTTCAGAACTAACTATGTTTTCATCCTTCATTTTGCTGAGAAACTGAGAGAGTTGTGATTGAGATATGGAACATTCTTTTTCGAGATCTCAAACAGTTTTTGCTCATTCTGAGAGTTTACAGAGAATCAGAAGTCGTTTGGGATGTGAGAGTAACTTCAGAACTTCTGCTACTTCTTTCGCCTGTGCTTCGAGTTTTGATATTGATTTCATATATTATAAAATTGTAATATGAAAATATATTATAAAATTGTAATATATTGTCAAAAGATTTTATTGATATTTTGTGTAGAGTACTGATTTTTTTATGAGGTGTATAACTCCTACAGTTAGCTATTCTTATTATTGATTCAGTATAAAAAATACCCCCCGAATTGAAGAGTATTTTTTTTAGTGTATTCTGTTTTATTTCTTTTTCTTATTGAAATATGAAATAACTATACTTATGAGAGTCGCAATACCGAGAATAACAACTGTAAATCTTTGTTCGTATGAAGGATGTGCAATCCATACTCACAGAAGAGTCCATAGATAGACGAGTGAGATGATATATGCTTGGTATTTTTGTTGATAATAGATAGTAAGCCCAAGAGCAAGTCCGAGAACTCCTATAACCCAATATATTTCTGGAATATTTCCTCACTGAAATCCAATAGATAGAAGCCATATGGTTGTATTTGCCACCATGGCGATATTAATCCAACCAAGAGTCAACTCGATACTTGAACGAATAATTGGATGAAGGTCTCGCGAATTTTGAAAAATATATTTTAATATTCAGAGGATGATGATCATCACAAGAAGGGATGTACCAATCATTAGATATCCCCATGGTAGGAGCCAAATTCCTGTAAGCATAACTACTGCACAGAAGCAGAGGATTATATTTTTTGGTGTTTTTTTATACTTTGAGAAATGCCAATTTTGAGGGAAGAGATTTTTTATGGGACCGGGAAGTGAGAATCACATAAGAAAAATCCCAACCATAATCCATGAAAGATAGATGAGTGACCATATCGAAAAGGTGATGGGTGCGGGAGTGATGGCAGATGGAAACATATTCGATATATCTGCCTGGGTCATATTATTGATGAGATAGGGTGATCCAGGTATGCTGACTGCGGAAGTAAAGATGATGGTAACGATCGTGATGATCAAAAAGAGATATTTCATAGTGAGAAATGGTTATTTTTTAGGAGATCATGGAATAAAGACATTGGTTTTTTTCTTATAAGCTTCCCATTCACTTTGTCCTGCATATTTTGCTTCTTGAAGTGGTACACCCGAAACATATAAGAGGAGATAGGTGATCACGATCCATCCGATGATTCCAAAATACGAATAAGGGATACTTATGAGTCCTATACCAAGCCAGAAAATACTTTCTCCGAAATAGTTTGGATGGCGAGAGTATCTATAGAGTCATCCCATAAAAATCTGTCCACTTTTTTTCATTTTTATAAACTTCGTTAGTTGGATGTCTGCGATCATCTCAAATACGATTCCAGCGAGAGAAATTCATAAACCGAGAATACTCAGTATTCCTAGCTCCGTGCTATTGGGAGCAAGATTTACGAGGAAGATCGGTATAGATATTATACAGAGAAGGAGCATTTGTAGGAGGTATATTTGAAAGAAAGATCGTATATAAAAATACCAAACACCTTTCCACTCACTTCTCCATTTTGCATAACGAGAATCC
>JAGOMW010000095.1 GCA_017993345.1 Candidatus Altimarinota bacterium
ATCCAGAGGGACTATGTAGTGTACTTTTTCTTAGTGTGACCAAATATGAAAGAATTTGTATTGCCGGTTCTCGATAAGAAATATACAGTTTTTCACTCTCTTTCTTCTCGAGAAATGGGTGAAAAAGTCCATAAGTTGGTTTCAAAAAAGGAGAATGCGGGTGCTATTATCTATGTAAAGGGAAGTCAGAATACTATCTTTCTGGAGGAGGGGATTAAGAAATTTCTCTTATCGTCAGATGATGAATCTCTCTTATGTCGACAGTCTCAAGATTGGATGAGAAAAAAAGAACACTTTTTTCAGAGTATTTCGAAATAGTACTTTATAAAAATTATATTTCCATATCCTTGTGATTTTGCAAGGATATTTTTATTCTTTATTTGAGTTATTTTCTGATTTTCCCCGAACAATATGGTAGAGTATTCTTATGCAATACAAAGATCTATTCAAAAAACTCTCTACAACACTCCTGCTCTTTCCTCTAATCTTTCCACTGTGTGTGAGTGCCATTGATCCGACTACTTCTGGTCGTATTTTAGATAATTTTAAAAAGGAGGAGGATAGAGTTCTTTTTGACTCCCTTCCCTTAACTGATGATGACTCTGCAACTCTTCTCGAACATGAGTACGCTCTTTGAGGTCTCTCAGCTTTGAAGGATCGACTCAGTCAACTTCAGTCCACTTATACGACGAAGAAAGATATGGTTACCGAAAAAAGAAAAACTCTCGAGGAAGCAATTGCATCGATCGAAACAGCTATATCGAATACTCAAAATGATATAGATAGAACCGAATGATCGATTCGTGAACGTGATAAGAAAATCCTCCAGTACCGCGAACTTTCTATCGATATGAAAGCAAAAATCGATAAAAATCGATCTATTATTCTCTCTTATTTGGCAAATATCTATTCAGAAGAAAATCTTCTCTTTTCTGATAATAATACAATCGATATCTTTCAGTCGATGATTCTTTCTGATGGATCGGTTGATGATATAGCGACCGATGTTACCTATAAGTCACTTATTAGTGTTTTGTGACAGAATTTTATTATCGAATATCGAAAACTTGTGCGAGAATATGGTCGAAATGCATTAAATCTTCAGGAGGAGATTGAGTCACTTGCAAAAGAACAGGACATCCTTCTCAAACAAAAATCCAATCTCGACATACAAAAAAAATCCCGAGAAGAACTTCTCGATGTGACGAAATGACAAGAAGCACTTTTCGAAAAGTATATTGCTTCCCAACAAGAAGCACAGGAGGCCGTCGAAAAATCTTGGCAAGAAGTAAATGATGCTTATACTGATTCTTTTGATACTATTTTAAATAAAAACGGATGTTCCGATGTAAAGAAAAATCAAAAAATAACAGAAAAATGTGAAAATATCCTTATTTTCTATAAAAATGAACAACTTCTTAAGTCAGTGGTAACTGCTACAGGAACGAGCAATATATTTACCTGGCCCGTTACACCGAAACGTCTTTCTACATATTTTCATGATCCTGAATATTATCGATCACTCCATAGTCAACATGAAGGTATCGATATACCACTTTCACAGGGGACTGATATAGTTGCTCCTGCTGATGGATATGTGAATTTTATCCTTCCTCCGGTTCCTGGTGGATATTCGTATATGGCACTGAAACATCCAGACTGATATGTGACTGTTTATGGACATCTGTCAGAGGTTCTTGTGACGAACTATCAGTTTGTGAAAAAGGGTGATTTGATAGCTCGTTCTGGTGGTGCTGTCGGGACTCCAGGAGCAGGTCCGATGACTTCCGGTCCTCACCTTCATTTTGAAATCTGGAAAAATCGTACACCCATCGATCCACTGAGAGTTCTCACTACGGTAGTACTTGCTTATACAGACATTCCATCGCAGTATCAGGATAAGTATATTGCTGATGTGATAGAAAAGTCAGGATCTATAAAATCAGTTGACGGATATACGAAGAAATTCTCTCTCAAATGAGAATCTGAGATTGAACGCCAGAAATACCTTCTGAAGACTTATGCGACTCGTGAATTTCAAGATTGGGATCTCTGGAATGATACAGCGCTTGAAGCGGGTATCGATCCGAGCTTCCTTATGTGTGTAGGGCTTGCTGAAACTACTCTCTGAAATCGTCTTAAAACACCATACAATATAGGAAATGTTGGCAATACAGATAGTGGTGCTACGAAGACATTTACTTCTTCATCAGAATGACTCAGGTGGATGGTTGCCACGTTTAATAATAAATATCTCAGGGATTATATATATGTAAGTCAGCTCTCAAGATGGTGAAATACGGATGGAACTATCTATGCTTCGAGTAACTTTAATTGGCATAATAATAATATCCGATGCTTATCGGCACTGAAAGGACGATGGGTTGAGGATGATTATCGCTTCCGAATCAAGTAAACTCTTGTATTTATTTAGAAAATAAATTATTCAATATATAGTATACTTGTATACTAGAAAATAGTCCAGCATATTGCCGAAGAGCTTATCCTGACTATACTGATGAGAATACTTTTTTCTCTATGCTTCGAAGTCGTGCTTCTTTTTTCATAGGATTTCTCCTTTTCCTCTTCTGGGGAGGGATTTTTCTCTATGCTACTGGAGAGAGTGTTATTTTGAGGGGTATATTTGGGAATATTCATAATACTGGTTCTTTTGATCCTGCAGGCAATGCTGGGATCGTCG
>JAGOMW010000023.1:0-1674 GCA_017993345.1 Candidatus Altimarinota bacterium
ATGTTCACCGAACCGAAAATAAAAATGGTGCGTGCCGGATATTTTTCATCTTACTTGGATACCGTATATCATACCAGGAAACAATATCAACTTCTTTCTCTTTTAAAAATTTTTCAACTTTTTCTGCGTCTATTTCTTTTGCTTTTTTTTGGATTTTTTCAAATCTATCAGTATTTATATCAAGTTTCATATTTCACTCAAGAAGTCATTCCCACATATGTATCGGATCAAAATCTTCTTTTGTTGGAAATATTTTTTTAAGATCATTATGGGTGAGACCAGAGTTTTGTAAATATATGAGATTGATTGAAGATTTATCGAGCATATCGATTTTTAAAAAAGAAATTTAGAACCAAGCTTATATCCTCTTTTGGAGTTATATTTATAAGTGAAATACCATATTTTTTTATAGAGCTGTCCATAGCTTTTTTTGCTTTCCGGAATTCATATTCATACCTTTCATACTTTACTTTTTTGGATTCAAAAAATATTGATTGACTGGATGGATTGATCTCAACTGGATGAAAAATATGGAGAATAATCACATCATTGTGCTGAGATAATTTTTCTATTCACTCCCACTCTTCTTTTTGTAGTGATGATGAGAGGATAAGTATAATTGATCATTTTGGTTGTTTTTTCTGTAGATGCTGTATCACATTTTCTTCATTGATTTTTTCGAGAGGGAAGTGAAAAATATGACTACTTTGATCGAGTATATATTCCAGTGATCTTGAGAACTCTTTTTTGGAAATAGTTTCTTCTTCTGTGTAAAAATCCCAACCATGTTTTCCAATAACTCAAAAAATTACTTTACTCATACCTTCTGATGAATATTCCTTTGTAAAGATTCTTTCTGTACTTGTACTTTTCTTCCAGGCAATATCTCTTGTGCTATCTCCTGGAGTGAAACTACGGATTCAATGTATTTCCATACTTCTTCCTGAAAATTGATTTATTTTTTCTCATCAATATCGGGTATTACTATATATGGAACGAAAGTGTATAAGTCATTTCATAATCAAAAATAAAAATTATGGAACCACAAAGAGTCATCATCGAGAAAAAATATTTTTCTGATCTTTTGATAGAATTGTAGGGAAAAGAATATCGCATGATCTCACCTTTTCGAATATTTCTATAGAGGTTTCACATGGACAGCTTGTACAGATAGGGCTTGCTATAATAAGTCAGTCTGTTTCTGCTTTTTGAGCAAGGCATATATTTTTTGTCAGGCTTGATATAATCGGAATAGTTTTTATCGGAAGGATTTCCCCTGTGTCCAATATCTGTATAGTCATACTAGATTCAATTGTTTTTCAGCTACTATCCTTGAGGATTATTTTTACTGTATAGACTCATGGGATACTGTAGGTGTGTGATATTTTTGTGTTTTTATTATTGGAAGTCGTTCCATCTCCAAAATCCCATAAATATTCAAGTTCCGTTATGTTTCCTGGAGTTTTTATGGCATAGATCGAAAAATCAATAGCCTCTCCTGGTTTTACGATCAGTTTGTTACTATCTATGTCTACTGAAAATTGTGAAACAATTCCTCCACTCACTCCTCCCGTTCCCGTAATATTCACACGAGTCGTTGGATTACTGATGACCTTTCCTGTTCCATCCGTCACTACGAGACTCACTGTCCAATCTCCCACTCCAAGAAGACTC
>JAGOMW010000023.1:1774-9712 GCA_017993345.1 Candidatus Altimarinota bacterium
CTCCTCCGGATGTTCCTCCACCACTAGAACTTCCATTTCCTCCTATTTCCGGAGTAAAGAAGTAGGTATCTCCCACTGAAAAAGAACTCACATTCTTCGTGACTCCACCCCCGTCCTTGATAACAATTCCTCCACTCACTCCTCCCGTTCCCGTAATATTCACACGAGTCGTTGGATTACTGATGACCTTTCCTGTTCCATCCGTCACTACGAGACTCACTGTCCAATCTCCCACTCCAAGAAGACTCGAAGGAAATGAGTTTCCTGTATAATTCACAACCTTTCCACTCACACTGTCGACTGCTTTCCACGTATACGTATATCCAGTATTTCCTCCACCACCAGAACTTCCACCTCCCGTTCCTCCTCCGGATGTTCCTCCACCACTAGAACTTCCATTTCCTCCTATTTCCGGAGTAAAGAAGTAGGTATCTCCCACTGAAAAAGAACTCACATTCTTCGTGACTCCACCCCCGTCCTTGATAACAATATCTACTGCAAGTGTTGGCTTACTTATATCTTTTCCTCATATATCTCACTCAGTACCTGATAATTTATCTCAGATTTGGTCTCCATATTTTTGATCTTCTAGGAGTGGGCATCCTTTATTGTTTGAGGATCAAAATACAAGTGGGCATATATCATCTTTATCACCAACCCCATCCTTATCAGTATCACTATCTCACGATATACTTACTACTACTCTTGATTGTGCGATATTTCCATTTTCATCGATAATTGTCAGTGTCGTTGTGTAGTTTCCTGGACTTGTATATGTGTGACTTGTATCTCACTCTGTGTTACTTTTTGTTCCATCACCAAAATCCCATATATATTTAATATCCCCACTCCCTCCTCCAGTGACTACTGAAAAATCAACCTCTTTTCCAATAAATGTGCTTAATGGATCAGTAGTAATGCTCACTGACAATGGAGGATACTTCTTTTCTTCACTACATTCTATGGTAATTGTATTGGATGAACTACTCACCGTGGAACCAGTTGATTTATCTATCACATCTATCATACTTATCCAACTGCCGCAGCTAAGATCCCCAATCGCAAAAGTATCATTCGTTCCAGTTTTTATTTCCTTTGTTACCGGATTGGTAAGCGTCCATTTTTTCCCCCAATCTCCAGGGATTCATATCACTGCAAGAAAATCAGTCGAATCTTTCTGAAATACTGTTTTTTTTATAATATTTCCATTTTTATCTTTGATTACTATTTCTGATGGTACTTTACTTGTGTCATCTGTGACTTTACACTGATTATATGCGAGTATTTTTTCTGCCATTATTGCATACTCTGATCGACTGATATATTCATCTGGATATACTTTACCTCCATCCTTTATACTCAATATACCTGCCTGTATTCATTTTTCTGCATATCACTGCCAGTAAGGACTTACATCGGAAATTTCTATTTTTTTACTGTAGTTATTATTGAGGGTATCATTCCAGAGATTTGCTTGTCTGAGAAGCATAGCAACTGATTCTATGCGTGAGGTTTTATTTTTTTCACAAAATGTAGAACTCGAAAATTGCTGACCATCTTGACAACTTGATTTTCCAGTCTGATCTGGCATATATCCTTGTACTATTTTTTTATCACTTGCATAGGCAATACAATAGTAGTGTTCATTTTGTTTTTTTAGGTCAACAAAGGGTGAAAATTGGTATTGTATAATATCTTCTGAAGATGGTGTGAGACATTTTTTACAACTCACACTTACTGAAAGTGCTACAAAATGATCTCTATTCATCGGTTCATTTCCACGAAAGAGGTGTGTTCCGTCATCAGAAATAATTCCTTGATCAAAGAGATTTTTGATAGACTTATATGCAGGATCACTCGTAGGTACATCAGTAAAAGGGAATGTACTCGCAAAAATACCCCCAGTAGAAAGGAAAAAAATCATCCATGCGAATGCGAAAAGAAGCATACGAAACATACCGTTGATTGTAGTGAGAAAAACTCAAAAATCAAAGAAAAATCTACTCACTTCTCAGTGCATCTATTGGCTTCATTTTGGCGGCTTTATAGGCAGGAAAAATTCCAAAAAATAGCCCAGTACCAATAGAGAATGATAAGGCAAGAAGTATCTGTCAACTACTTATTTTCGCTGTAATACTCGCTGCGAAAAATGTATTAATCAATCAAACAATTCCATAAGAGAGGAGAATACCAATAATTCCACCAAAGAGAGTTAAAAGTACTGATTCTACGAGAAATTGTTCAATAATATCTCGACTTTTTGCACCGATTGCTTTTCTGATTCCGATTTCTTTTGTCCTTTCTGAAACGGTTACGAGGAGGATATTCATTACTCAGATTCCTCATACAAAAAGAGAAATCGCTGCTATTCCTCAGAGAAATATTTTGAGTGTATTGGTTATAGTGGAAAGGGTATCGAGCGTTTCTGCTTGGCTTGAGACAGTAAAAGTTGCTTTCTCTGGATCCGTTATTTTAAATACAGAGAGAAGTTTTTCTGTAATTGCCGTTTTTGCTATTTCCATATTTTCCTCAGAGTCAACCATTACCGAAATAGTCGAAATAGAGTTTGAACCAAGGAGAGAGATTTGAGCGGTTGATAGTGGTATAAAAATAGCATTGTCAGTACTTCCTATGCTTGTTCATTTTTCCTTCAGTACTCAAACAACCGTAAATAGTGTTTTTCCAATGCGTATTGTTTTCCCAAGGGGATCCATTGTTCCAAAAAGATTTGTAACGACTGTTGAACCAATTACAGCCACCTTATCTCGATCATTATTTGCTTTTTCAGTAATAAATATTCAAGATACAACTACCGCATTGTTGACTTTTTCATAAACTGGAAGGACTCCATTGATAGTTGCATTTGTATTATTGGCACTATATATAACTTGACTCGATATACTCACAAGGGGTGAAACTCCAGCCACGTGATCAATTTTTCAAATAATTTCTATATGATCAATATTAAAGATTTTTTGATTATTTGTTGTAGATCTTCTTACATCTCATGAATTTTGTCATCCTGGCCGTACTGTGAGAAGATTCGTTCCCAGTGACGAAACTTGCTCGACGATCTTACTCGTTGCTCATTGTCATACGGCGAGAAGTACAACAACAGAAAATACTCCGATAATAATACCGAGGCTCGAAAGACCTGCTCGCATCTTATTGGCAAGCATATTCCTTATAGCAAGATTTATGGTACGTCCAAGCTGCATAAAATATAGACTAAAAAATAGAATCTCTACATAACAATACTTCCATCAAAGAGTTTTATCATCCTTTTTGCAGAGGCTCCTATTTTTACATCGTGTGTTATCAAAACGATGGTTCGACCTTCTTCATTGAGTGAGTGAAAAATATCGAGCACTTCCTGTCCTGTTTTTGAGTCGAGTGCTCCTGTTGGTTCATCTGCCAGTATTACACTCGGTGATCAGACGATGGCTCGTGCTATAGAAACACGCTGTTGTTGTCATCAGGACATCTCAGTGGGTCGACTTTTATATTTTTTAGAAAGTCAGACGCGGTCGAGTGCTTTTTTTGCAAGTATCTCTTTTTCTTTTTTAGGGATTCACTGATAATCGAGTGGGAGCATGACTTGTTCGAGGGCTGAAAGTCGGGGAATAAGATTGTACCCCTGAAATATAAATCCGATTTTTTTTCCACGAAACTCAGCTTCTTCATTATCCGTAAGCCTCAGAGTATCTTTTTCATCGAGAAAATATTGTCCAGATGTGGGTTTATCAAGAAGTCATATGATATTCATAAGTGTTGATTTTCCACTTCCAGATGGTCACATAATTGCCACAAATTCACCATCTTGTATAGTAAGATCTATATTTCTTAGTACTTTTATCTCTTCTTCTCCTACTTGGTAGGATTTTGTTATGTTCTTTAGATCAAGCATATCCTCTTATTGGTTAGAGAGAACATAAGTATGAAAAAACATACTCATATTTTTTATTTTAGAAACCTCCAGGTGGTCATCATGCACCAAATCGAGCAGGAGTGCTAGGCCTATTTGTTCGTGTTCAACTTCCAGAAATATTTGTACCTGAAATTGTCTGCGAGCTTATTCTTTGTCCCAGATTTATTCATGAGAGAACTTCAACTCTATTTCCATCTGTTGTACCGAGAAGAACTTCCACTTTTTGAGTTTCCCCATTTTGTCCACGTCCACCGAGAACTTCGACAAATGTTTTTCCGCTTGCGGTTTTTGTACTACTTACTGGAATAATGATTACATTTTCCTTTTCAGCAATAATTATTTCTACGGTTGCAGTCATAGAGGCAAGGATTTCCTTTTCAGGGTTTTTAGGAAGCGCGATTTTTGCTATATAAGAAACAACATTGGATGTCTCTGTGGGATTACTACTCACAGATGAAACTACTCAAGAAAAGGTTGTACTTGTATATGCATCAAGAGTTATCTTTGCTGGCATGCCTGTTTGTACTTTTATAATATCTGATTGATCTAGAGAGACCTGTATTTCAAATCCTCCACTTGTGTCGATCGATATTTTTTCAGTTGCTTCAGTAATATCTCCAATCGACCAAGGAATATCTTTTATCACTCAGTCTTCTGTCGCTCATATCTGGTAGTCTGCGAGTCAGAGTTTTGCCTTTTCGAGTGAAATATTTGCTGATTGAATACTATTTCTTGCGCTTTTTATTTCGGTAGTTTCAGCTCCAGCCATTATTTCGTTATAACTCGCCTCATTCAGCTTTATGCTATTTCTTGCGCTTTCGATTTCTCCTTTTGCGGAAATAATTTTTGCTTCATACGATGCTTTGGTGGATTCAAGACCTCTTTTCGCACTTTCGAGATCATTTGTTATCTGGGTGATACTTGATTTTTTATTGGCAAGTGTATTTTTATCTGCAAGTGCTTCGAGGCTATCGTTTCCATAGTTTTTGAGGTTTGCGAGTGACGAATTTATATTCGAGTATTTTCCAGAAATACTAGTACTGAGGGATTCCATAGCAGTAATCTTACTCTCTACAAAAGAACTCGTGAGTACTGGTCATGTTTTTGATGCGCGCAGCCCTGATATGGCAAGTGAAGTCATTGTATTTATATCTCCAATAAGCTTCCTCATTTCTATAAGCCCTGAAAGAATACTTGTAAGTGAGGTATTTTTTGAGCGAACTTCAATTATAGTTGCTTCCATTGCCTTACTTTCGGCACTTATCTGATCATAGAGATTTTCTGCCTGTATCTTCAGGCTTGGGTTATTTTCACTCAGAGCACCATATGCTGGATCATTTTTTGTTTCGAGGAGGAGTGTATCCCGTATGCTTTTGAGAGATGGTTCTATGACCTGAAAAGTTGATTCAATAAGCGCATATCCATTTGCTACATCGCGCTCGATATTGTTCGTGGTTGTATCAGTAGTTATATTTTTCTCTGCGTATTCGTATTCACTTTGTGCTATATTCACTTTTTCACTGAGAGAAATGATATTATTTTGAGCAGTTTTGAGTGTATTTTCTTTCTCAAGAAGGAGGTTATCATAATTTTTCGAAAGTTCTGTGAGTTTTGCTTTTGAGTCAAAAACGTTATTTGATGCTCGTATTTTTTCCACATCGGTTGATCAGATGAGGAGTTTGTTTAGATTATTTTGTGCATTTGCGAGATTTACACTCGCACTTTCTACATCGAGCTTTGCTGTTTTAGAATCCACTTCCGCGATCAGATCACCTACTTTTACTGTATCACCCACCTTTTTTCAGAGATAGGTTATTTTTCATTGTTTTGTAAATGCGAGATTCGATTCCTTTGCTTCATACACTTTCCCCGTTGCTTTTATGCTATTTCGGATAGTACCTGTTCAAACCACGATGATATTTCAAAAATTTCTTACAGGTTTTGGTATGAAATATTTTGTGTATCAAAAATAGGCACCTCAGACAAGAGTTGCTCAAAGCAGTGTATAGATGATACTTTTTTTCATAGATTCGTGATAATAAGTAATAGTTGAAAGAAATATGAACGAAAGTCTATTATGTTAGTGTTCATAATTGAGATTATTTTCGGTGTATTTTATATATAAATTATAAAAAACCTACAAATATTGATTTATTGTAGGTTTTCTGGTTTAAGCAAACTTTAAGGATCTCTCTTTACATCTCGCTCGGCATATGAATTCCGAGAAGTTCAAAAGATTTTTCGAGTGTTTGCTTTGTTTTCTGTATCATTGTCAGTCGAAATGCTCGTATTGATTCATTTTCTTCATCTAGGATTTTCGGCGTATGAACGTAGAAACTATTGAAGTTTCCAGCGAGTTCATAAGCATAAAGTGCTATATGGTGTGGCTTATAGGTTTTAGCCGTGTTCATCACTGCCTCATCGAACCCAGCAAGTGTCTGTATAAGGAGTTTATCTGAAGCTGATATACCCCCGTCTACTCTCTGGCTCTTTTGAGGATCACTACTTCCACCTGCTTCGCTGATTTTTTTGGCTCGAACGTAGGCATACTGGATATATGGTCCAGAGTGTCCTTCAAAAGAAAGTGCCTTATCCCAATCAAAAGTGACATCTTTTTCACGATCTTGTGCAAGATATGAGTACTTGATAGCAGCGACAGTGATCGCACGGATATCTTCCTGAGAGAGGCTATTTTCACCCGTTCTTCCTTTCTCTATAAGGATATTTTGAGTTCTTTCCTCACCCTCTTTTATGAGTGCATCGAGAAATATAGCTGTTCCATGCCGAGTCGACATAGCTCATTCTTTGAGTCTGATAAATCCATTAAATGCATGAAAAAATTCTACATTTTCAGTAAGTTTTGGCCATGCCGATTTTGCAATCCAAAATGCCTGTTTCAGATGGAGTTGTTGACGAACATCGACAGAATAAATGATTTTTTCCGGATTCCAGCCATTGGTCAGGCGGTACTTTATCGCAGCCAGATCACTCGTGAGGTAGAGTCCTGTTCCATCTTTTTTCTGGAGGATACAGGATGGAAGCTTGCTCTCTTCTGGAAATATCACACCAACGCTTCCATCTTCATTTGCGGTGGCGACTCATTTTTCTATGAGTTCCTTCACGATATCTTTCATCGTGTATTCGAGATCTGGATAGTTTTCATCGAGAGGGCGGGGAAGTCCAAGTCCTTCATAGAAGCTCTCCCCGATATTATAAGTCGCACGGACATTTAGAAGATCGAGTTTTTTTTCGGTTTCTGTCAGGGAAATACTAGTAAATGTTTTCCAAAGTTCTATGTTTTCTGTATCTCCATGAGAAAGTTTCTGAAATTCTGCTCGTGTAGTCTGGTCAAAATCGGATTTTCCATCTGTTTTTTCCTCATCTATCCATTTTGTTGCCTTTTGATAAAGATCGAGAAGATAGTTAACTCCTATAGTTTCCGTATTTTTCATCAGAATATCCATATTTCCCCTCGTTTCTCGTTTTCCAGCTGCAATCAATTTCCCAAAAATCCCTCCCCAGTCACCGTAGTGTGAATCTCCGATAACCGTATATCCGAGATGACGATAGGTATTGCAAATAACTTGTCCGATCGATGGTGTACAGATATGTCCTATATGCATAGGTTTTCCAGCGTTCGCCCCGATATAGTCAACGACGATTGTCTTATTTTCCTGATTTTTCTTTTCTGAGGTATCTTCGAAGATCTTGATCCAAATAGAGTCTGTCAAAAAAAAGTTTACATACCCACCCGTTGCACTCGTGGATACAAAGATTTCTTCCTCTTTTTTCAGTTTATTTGCGATTTCTTCAGCGAGGATGTTCGGAGATTTTCAGGCTGATTTTGCGAGAGGAAAAACATTAATACAGTATTCACCGAGTTCTGGTTTTGGAGCAGGGGAGATAGTAGGTGAAAAATCCACCCCGTAGAGATTTTTTATAGTGTTTGATATAACTTCAGAAATATATTCCATAAGAAAAAAGTAAGTTTTTGATGGTAAGGATTATAG
>JAGOMW010000024.1 GCA_017993345.1 Candidatus Altimarinota bacterium
TGATACCCTGAGAACAGCAAGACTTATACTCCAGATGCGAGGGATACAATTAGACTCATAACTATGCAATATACTCTTTCTTATAAAAACATCTCGATGAGTGTCTCTTCACTCGGTGCAGAACTTCAGTCTCTGAAAAAGTGAGAAAAAGAATTTCTCTATCAGAAGAAAGATGGATTTTGGCAGCGTCAATCTCCGATTCTTTTTCCGATCGTATGAGCACTCAAAGAGGGGATATATCGATTCGATGGAAACGAATATTCTCTTTCACAACATGGATTTGCTCGCGACCGAGAATGGACTTTTCTCGAAAAATCCGAAAATTCTCTCCTCTTTCGTCTGAATTCAGATAGCTCTACACGGATGAATTATCCATTTGATTTTCAGATAGAACTCATATATATCATCGATGAATCAGGGTTGAAAGTCCAGTATACCGTTAAAAATACAGGAACGGAGGATATGTATTTTTCTATCGGGGGACATCCAGCATTTCTGACTGAAGAGGATATTTCTGTCTATTCGCTTTCTTTTCCAGATGATATGGAGATCTCTATCGATCGACTGGAAGGGGGTCTTCTTGCAAAATCAGAAAACTATCCACTTGTCGAGGGAAGTCTTTCTTTGGATGAGAGATTATTCGAAAAAGATGCTATGGTGCTTCGCTCAGTACAATCAAAAAAAATACATCTTCAAAAATGAGGACAAGATGTATTCGTATTTGATCGGGGGAATTTCCCTCATTTTGGTATCTGGAAGCAACCAAATGCTCCATTTCTCTGTCTCGAACCTTGGTCTGGTTATGCGGATACTGTTCGTACATCTTGAGAGTTTACTGAAAAATCGGGCATAAACTTTCTCAAGTCTGGTAAAGTCCAAGATTTTTGGTGGAAAGTGCAAATATAAATTTCTATTTTTTTCTCGTATTTTTCTCGTATTTCACATCCCAGAGTCCAGCTACCAGAAGTCAGAGAATGATGATTTTTAGAGTATAGTGACCACCAAGATCGAGAAAATCCTTCGTCATCGGAGTGAAATTCCCAACACAAACATGGATCAAGATACTCAGAGGAAGTGTGAGAAGAAGCCAGTTATGTCTTCCTATGATAATCCCGATTTTCTTACACCCCCTTGATAAAAGGGGTGAGAGGAGGAAAATTCCAATAAATGAAGCTGCGAAATCAAATATTGCGTATTCACCGACTCGAAACTGACGAAGAAATTCAATTGTAGACATAGTATTTTTATATATACTGTATTGTAGCTTATTTAAATCCCTTTACAATAGAAATCAAAAACTATCTATTTCTTCTGACTATGGAAATTATACTCTTCAGGTATTCTTTCAAGTTATTGGAATTCATAATTTTACATTCTATTTGTAGTATAAAAATACATTTTCATCTCCTCATTTCATTTGAATTATGAAACCATTAGAAATTGCTCTCTCGATAAAAAACCTCACAAAAACCTACACAAATTGAACAAAAGCGTTGGGCGGGATTACTTTTGATATAAAAAAGGGTGATTTTTTTGCACTTCTCTGACCGAATGGTGCTGGAAAATCAACCACTATATGAATTATCTCTGGACTCGTTACAAAAACTTCTGGTCAAGTAGTTATTTCTGGACATGATCTTGATCAGAGTGGTGCAGAAGCACGAATGGGGGTCTGAGTAGTTCCACAAGAGTTTAATTTTGGGATTTTTGAAAAAGTCTACGATATCGTCATTGCTCAGGCAGGATATTATGGTATTAGTCGGAAAGATGCTGCTCCAAATGCTGAAAAATATCTCAAGGCTCTCGGTCTTTGGGAAAAGAAGGATGTTCAAGCACGTACACTTTCGGGTGGTATGAAAAGACGACTTATGATCGCACGCGCCCTTATACATGATCCGATGGTCCTTATTCTTGATGAACCGACAGCATGAGTTGATCTTGAGCTTCGCCATGGCATGTATGCATTTCTTCGAGAAATGAACGAATCCGGTATTACGATTATACTCACCACTCATTATCTCGAAGAGGCAGAAAGTCTCTGTCGGAATATGGCGATTATCGATGCGGGAGTTATTCGAAAACAGTGACCGATTCGTGAACTCCTCGCAACTATGGAGGATGAGGTGATTACGATCGACTTGGACAAAGAATACAGGTGAACTCTCCTTGAAAAATATCATCCAAAAATAACCGATACATCTCTCGATCTGACTATCTCTTCTCTGTATACTCTTGATAATGCCATACAAACCCTCTCAAGAGAAGGATATAAAATTATTTCTATGAAGCCAAAAAGTGGAAGACTTGAAGAATTTTTTCTCAAAAGTACACAAAAATAATCACTCAGCTCACATCATTTTCTTTCTTCATTCTTATGAATCCTTCACAGCTTTTCACATCTTATTTTACCATTGTTTTTAAGGAAGTTCAGCGATTTCTTCGTGTTTGGAGGCAAACAATTGTTCCACCAGTGATTACGACTACACTCTACTATGTTATTTTCGGACAATTTATCGGAAATCGTATAGGGGAAGTGGGAGGACTTTCTTATATGGAATTTATCGTTCCAGGACTCGTAATGATGTCGGTGATTATGAATTCATTTTCCCATGTGGTTTCATCATTTTATATGGCGAAATTCCAGAAAACTATCGAAGAAATCCTCGTGTCCCCAACCCCTTATCCAGTTATTATTGCTTGATTTATAACGGGTGGAGTGATTCGTGGGATGGTGACTGGGGCTATCGTTTTCTGTGTTGCACTGTTTTTTACGGATATTACGATTGCTCATTTTTGACTCATGATTCTCGTTGCATTTCTCACTTCGCTTCTTTTTGCTCTCATCGGACTTCTAAATTGACTTCTTGCTGATAGCTTTGACTCGACATCGATCATACCAAATTTTGTTCTCACTCCACTCACGTATCTTGGATGAGTATTCTACTCGATCACGATGCTTCCACCTATTTGGCAGATTATTTCTCATGCCAATCCGATTCTCTATATTGTTGATGGATTTCGATACGCAGTCCATGGGGTTTCGGATATTTCACTTCTCCTTTCCTTGAGTGTTATGAGCTTCTTTTGTATTCTTTTCTTTTCTATTGTTTGGTATCTTTTCTCCAAGTGAGAAGGTATGAGAAGTTAAAATCCCTTCGATTGAAGGGATTTTTTATACTTTGTTTCTTACGTAGATAAGCTTGTATCGTCCTTTCACACCGTCAGTTCTTTCACTAATTTCGAAAAGTCCAGTTGCAGAAAGCAGAAGAGTAAGTTTATTGTAACCATAATTTCGGGGATCAAAATTTGGTTGTTTTTTCTGAAGAAGTCACCCGACATCCCCGAGAAATGCCCATCCATCATCCCCGATAACGTCCGAAACGGTTTCTTGAAGAAGACGAACGACCCCGATCGTAATTTTTTCGAAAGCGCCAGTTGTTTCTGGGAGGATCGGATTGAGATTTGACGTGGTATCGACCGGTTCTACTTTTTTCTTGGTAGGTACTACTTTCTCTGTTTTCTCTACCGGTTTTTTAAGTATTTCTATATAGATAAATTTATCACAAGCAACGATAAAGGGATTTGGTGTTTTTTTCTCTCCCATACCGTAGACAGCCATTCCTGCTTCACGAAGACGAGTGGCGAGTCTCGTAAAGTCAGAATCACTCGACACAAGAAAAAATCCATCGACCTTATCAGAATACAGTATATCCATAGCATCGATAATCATCGCTGAGTCAGTTGCATTTTTCCCAGTCGTGTACCCATACTGTTGTATCGGAGTGATTGCGTGTTCGAGAAGGATATTTTTCCATTTTGTGAGCCCAGGACGAGTCCAATCACCATAGATACGTTTGATGGTAGGATTTCCATACTTAGCAATTTCTTCGATCATCTCCTTGATTGATGCAGATGGTATATTGTCACCATCGATCAGGACGGCAAGTTTCTTATCGAGTTCCATATATGAAGGGGTTATTTTTCGGTGTACTTCTCTCTTTTATTATCGAGTTTATTTTCCAGTAGACTCTTCCATCCAACTTCCTTTCCAGATTTCTCCATTATTTTCATAGAGTGCAAAATTTTCCCCCACTGCCAGAATTTTTCCTTCTACAAGCCATTCAATATTACTTGCTCCTTTGTAAAAAAAGAGGAGAGAATCTGATGTTTTAAGAAAAAAATTCCCTCAAAAATTATATATTCGGATAGCTTCCATTTTTTGGTCTGGAAGTTTGATTTTTCTAACAGTTGTAGCAAAGTGAGGATCCCAAAGAGTGAGTGTATGAGATCATCGAAATTTTCCGATCATTATAAGAAAGCCATTTTCCCAAGACATATACTCAATCTCATCGAGCCCTGTTTCGATTTTCTTTTTTGAGATTTCTCCGATCGATATGAGACCTCCACTCGCTCAAGGCGTATACCAAGTTCCTTCTATTTCTGTAAAGATGTGATTGGTGAGTGATGTTCCAGAAAGAGAGAGGGTCTTGGGATTGAGATCATCTGGATTATCTACTATGAGTGATGAGGCTGTTTCTATGTAACCATTTCCAGTACTGATGATACCAGTAAGTGTTTTTCATTTCTCACTCAGGAGGCTCATATTGCCAGGGCAGTGAAGATATCCATTCTTATATTGTGGTGTCTTACAATTTTGGAGAAATTTTGAGAGGAGGGGGTTCGTCTTCTTTTTCCATACTCATTCTTCCATATTGTACTCCATAACTATATTTCCAGACAAAAATTTTCCTTCCCCTATATGATCCATGGTTCCTGTGAGAACGAGATTTCCACTCAGAAAGTCTTCTCCATAAAACCAAGTTGTATTTCCACTCTGCGTTAACCATCCATCTTTTCCTATATTGATTATATTCGACAGGTGTTGCTCAAATTTGGTATATTTCCCTCGAGGAAGAAGGGTTATATCATCTATATAGTAGGGAGTTTCTTTATCGATGATAAAGGGCATTTCTCATGAAATATACCCAGGTTTTGTAATGCTGATATTGTAGTTTCCATAGTTTATCATTTTCTTTTCCCTGTTTGTATATGGAAGATTATTTAAAGTTATGGTTGTATCAGGATTTTTGATGTTTATATTGACGATTCAAAAAGAACGTATCAGGCTTCCACTTTCCGTGATGGATCCACCAGATGCTGAGAAAAATCTTTCCAAATGAATTGCTGGATAGTATCATTGAAAAAAGAAATACAGACTTCCTGCAAACAGAAAAACGATAAACCAAAAAAATCGAGCTGCATTTCTTTTTCTTTGGATTTCTTCATAATAGGATTGGAGCATAGAATATTGACAGGGTTTTATGGATTATGATCGGACTTTTTTCTTTGCATTTTTTGAGTTGTATCAAAGCTATCGATTCTTTTTCCGAAAAAAAGACGTATTTGAGATTCGATCGCTGGTATAGAAAAAAGCGTGAGCGTGAGTATTGGTACCGTGATCCACTGGATGATATTGAGAAAGTAATCTTTGAGTTGAAACTGAGTGTATCGACGCATAATATGTATCGAGAGAAGACTTGGAATAACAACGGTCGCAAAGAGAATTGTAAATATGATCGAGCTTGCTATCGGAACCGTAAATGCAGCAAGAGAATGATCGATCGAGTAGAAAATACCTGGAACATATCCGATAAAAAATAACATAAATGGACCTCCTGCCCAAAAGAGGTGATTATAGATGAGATAGAGTGTTTTTCTTACTTTCTCCTTTTTGGGTATATTGTTTGCACTCAGAAACTTTGGAATGACGTATTCAATATCAGTACACCCCCAACTCCACCTTCTCAGTTGTTTGTATTGAGATTTTACTGTTCGATAAATATTGGTTTCAGCTACGAGATCCATCTCACAGATAGCAGGAGTATTGACGATACGAAAGAGTCCATCCCATCCAAAATAACTTCTCCAGTACTGCATTCCATCTTCTACGATTGAAAATCGATCCCAATAATCTGCTTTATGAAGACATTTGAGTGACTGACCATACACAGCAAAATTTCTATAAAATTCAGGATTTTGGCTTTCGAATAGTTGCCACATAGTTGTTCCTATGCCGATGATACGAGCAAAGAAGTGACCAGTTCTCCAGTTATTTGAATAGATTGGTGTGTATTGGTAGATTGCATGATCACGGTAGTCGGTCGAAAGAAATGTATAACTGACGATTTGGAAGAAGTTGGGCCTGACTTTTGTATCCGTATCGATCGTAGAGATAAATGTATTCTCTGGATCGAGCAAAACCATTTTTTCATAACTCTTGATTGCATAAGAAATATTGGCTCATTTAACCTTTCATTCATCTGGAAGATTTCATGGATGGACGATATTGCGGATCGATATCTGATCATTACCGTAGGTTTTGATGATTTTTTCAGCATGCTTCTCTGCGTCTGGTGCTCGCTCTTCGGTTGCGAGAAGGATAGTGATATTTTCTTTATATGGGTATTCTGTTGCTATGATGGAGAGGATATTCTCCTCTATTACATCATAGGGTTCTGTGTAAATGGGAACAATGACAATATGTTTTAAATTTTTCCCATCATTTAGAATCGTTGTATTCTTGCTAAAATCTTTTTTCTCGAAACGGAGAAGTCTGATATATGATCGAAGTACATAAAAATATGATTCAAACACCTTTACCGTCCAGTAGGAGATATAGAGCGCGATAAAAAAAAGTCATATATGGTAGTTGATTTCTATAAGAACGAGAGGAAGAAGAAATATTCCTATGAGTGAAAGGAGGGGGAGTTTTGGAAGCCAATAAGCCAGTTTTTGAGAATTTTTCATTGTTGTATATTTTCCTGGATTATAGAGAAAAAAAATGGATTTGCAATCCATTTCAGAAATGAAGAGATTTCTATTGGAGAGATGATTCTATTTATAACTCTATGATTGAACATTTTTGCAAATTTCTCTCTTTTTCATACAGTATCTGAGAATTTACTTTTATTTTATGTCTCCAACTGAACTTCAGAATATTTTTCTCTCTCATGGTTTCGAACTCTCTCCAGTAGAAACTACCCAGTTCCAGAAATTTCTTACACTTTTTATCGAGTACAATAGCCATACGAACCTCTCTGCTATTCGTGATGAGGAGGGGATTATCGAGAAACACTTTGTCGATAGTCTCTACGGGGCAAGTATCGTCGCTGAAGAAATAGAGTGAAAAGAGCTTCCTATAAGACTCATGGACATTGGTTCTGGATGAGGATTTCCAGGGATTCCTCTGAAAATAGCTATTCCAGAACTCAAGGTCACTCTCCTTGATAGTGTTGGGAAAAAGGTAACGGCGATGAGTCATTTTATCTCTGAGCTTGAACTTTCTGATATATCTGCAATCAAAGAGCGTGCCGAAATCCTCGCCCTCGATACGGAACACAAGGAAAAATATGATTTCGTGGTCTCGCGAGCAACGGCTTATATTACGGACATTCTTACTTGGGCAAAGCCATTTCTGAAACCAGATGGGAAAATTATCCTCTATAAAATGCCTTCTGATGAAGAAAGAAAAGATCGTGGACAGATACTGAAAAAGCTCAAACTCGATCTTACAGGAGAACTTCTGTATGAACTCGCAGAAAAAGAACGAGTTATTTTCGTTTTTTCTAAAAAATAGTCCTAAAATAGACCTATATTTCTTTTTTATGCGGATTTTTGACAAGGAAGAAAATATCTGATAGAGTGTCTCTACATTCTTATCTCTAACTTATTTTCTTATGAAAAAGCATGTTAAAAAGGTTCATGGACATATTGAGTCATTTAAAAAAACTCATAATGTTGGATACACAACTCTTGCTCTTCTCATTGCACTCGCAGTAGAAACAAATATTCTCGCAGCATACAATCTCTATACAACGGTTGCGTAGTTAGAAAAATCCTCAGTCCTTCTGAGGATTTTTAGTATGCAGTATAAAATAAGAAGGGGAAGGGGGAAAAACTGGAAAATTCTCTTACCATTTATATAATGGCTGTGTTTATTTTTTATCTATTTTTCTATGTTTCAGAAAGACGCCCCTATGAATGTTTCACTTACGAAGGCAGTTGCAATTATCTGGTTTATATTTACGACTCTCTATTTTCTTCTGAGTATCACTATTCCGATGATTGCCGGAAAAGTGCAATCAGACCTCATCGTACGAGCTCAGATCCAAGGACACAATCAGGGTGTTGCTGACGCAATGCAATCTCTCAGTGGAAATGTATTCCAGAATGGATATGTAAGTGCTGTCGGGCAGCTCGTAGGGGCTCTTGATAAGCAAATTGCTGATGGGTGTAAAGAACCAGTTCCAGTTCAAATCGGTACCGGTTCTGTGGGAATTATGAGTATCCCATGTCTACAAAAACTTCAGGAAGCATCGACTACTCAGTCACCAACTTCTCCAGAAAAAAAATAGTTCTACAAAATAAAAAACCTCTTTCTAATCAGCCAGAAAGAGGTTTTTTATAAAAAAGTTTTGACAACAAGACCACTTTTTATACAATGCCTTTGCTTTCAGATAACTACCTCGCGGGCGTAGCTCAATGGCTAGAGTCTCTGCCTTCCAAGCAGACTGTTATGGGTTCGAGTCCCATCGCCCGCTCCATTTATAAAAAAGCAAAAAGAGTTTAGAGGTAAGAGAGAGGAGACTCGATTTCCTTCACTCTTTCCTCCAGATTCTTTTTTTAATAGTTTCAGTCAATATGTAGAGTCATCGGAAACTGGCGCAATTGGCTAGCGCACGTGCTTTGGGAGCACGGGGTTGTGGGTTCGAGTCCCACGTTTCCGACCATTTAGTTTTTTCAGGTTTCGGGCGTATAGCTCAGCTGGTTAGAGCGCGACACTGATAATGTCGAGGTCCCTGGTTCAAGTCCAGGTACGCCCACCATCATTGATTTTACAAAAAAGTTTTTCGAACTTCTACTTTTCTTTTCCTTGCATGAGAAATCCGAGAAATGAAAAACTTTTTTATTTGCCGATATCGTCTAACGGTTAGGACACAGGATTCTCATTCCTGTAATCGGAGTTCGATTCTCCGTATCGGTACCATCGTTTAAATTCAATCTTTTCAGAGCGGAAAAGAGCTTACTATCCTCTACAGTAAGCTCTTTTTTTGTGTTTATAAAAAGTTCGAACTCGAGTTTTCTATGGATGTCTGTTTTGAATTCACTATTTCCGATTTTACCCTAGATAGATAAGATGTTTCTTTATTTATTAATCTTGTTATTGTTAATTCCAATCAGTGATTGTTTATAGTTTAATTTCTTTATATAAATATTGACTATTAATTTAATTTAATTATATTAAATATAATATATAAATTTAAAATCAAATAATCATGAATTATTTAAATTTAAAAGAAGCCTCACATAAGGATATTTCTACTGCTGTTGAGATGCTTGAAAAAAAGAATGTTTTTTTCTTAGACCTAAACGGGACTGTAGGTGATTCAAATAATACAAATGCTGAGAATGTTGTAACATCCGAAATGGCTAACTCGATTTGACAACTTCTAGAAACGAGAGTTATTGTATTAAATTCATGATGGGATCTAAAGTGAATTCAGGCACGAATTCTCGATAAGCTTGAAACTATAGTGTCTATAAACTGGTCCAATC
>JAGOMW010000025.1 GCA_017993345.1 Candidatus Altimarinota bacterium
AGAAATCACCAAGCATTTTTTTCCAGTCGAGCTTCCCCTCAGCAATATGATCGAATTCTTCCTCCACCTTCGCAGTAAATCCATAATCAACAAAACTCGAAAACTCCTTCTCAAGAAAGTCGATCACTACAAAAGCAATATCTGTCGGAAGGAGCTTCTTTGACTCGATCACCACATATCCACGATCTTGGATCGTCTGGATGGTCGGAGCATAGGTCGATGGTCGACCGATCCCCTCACTTTCAAGCTTCTTTACAAGAGCCGCTTCTGTATATCTTGGTGGTGGAAGGGAAAATTTCTGGAATCCTGTGAGACTTTCTGAATCAAGGGTTACTCCTTGGGAAAGTGATGGAAGCTTCTTACTCTCATCTTCATTCTCATCATCTGTTCATTCGATATAGAGTTTCATAAATCCAGGAAACTGGATCACCTCCCCTTTTGCCACCCACTCTTCATCGTGTCCTTTTGGAGTAAATCGATAGGTCGTACTTTCGATAACTGCCTCTGCCATCTGAGAAGCAACAGTACGTTCCCAGATAAGCTTATAGATGCGAGCCTCTTGACCATCAAGATGGATCGTATCGGGCGTTTTTTCTATATCTGTGGGACGAATTGCCTCATGTGCCTCTTGTGCAGAAGCCTGTTTTGTTTTATATTTTCGACCATTTGGAAGTGCATATTCTTTTCCAAAATGTTTCTCGATAAATACTTTGGATGCATCGATCGCAAGATCAGAAAGATTCACACTATCGGTTCGCATATAAGTAATATGTCCTGATTGATAGAGCCTCTGAGCGATATCCATAGTTTGCTTTACTCAGTACCCGAGTTTTCGTGCTGCTTCCTGCTGAAGAGTTGACGTAGTAAAAGGGGCACCAGGAAGACGCTTTCCTTCTTTTTTATCGATATCTGTCAGAGTAAATCCCTCTGTATGAGAAAAATTTACCACCACATTTCCCTTCTTGTCTTTCGAAGCTTTTACAGAAGCAAGATCGATACTGTGACGTGAAAAAAATGCTTTTACCTCTTCGGAAGTTTTGAATTTTTGTGATTTTCCAGCGATTTTCGAAAGCTCAACAGAAAATGGAGTACTATTTTGTAAGTGAGCCTCGATTTTCCATGATTCTTCCGGAGTAAATGCTCGGATCTCTCGTTCTCGTTCTACTAGAAGCTTAACAGCAACCGACTGAACACGCCCAGCAGAGAGTCCAGCTTTTACCTTTTTCCAGAGAACTGGTGAGACTTCGTATCACACGATACGATCGAGGATACGACGAGATTGTTGTGCGTTTACGAGATCGAGAAATATTTTTCTCGGAGTTTCGATTGCATGTTCGATTGCCTTTTTTGTGATCTCATGAAAAACAATACGATCCACTTTCGTTGCATCGATGCCAAGGGCCTCACACAGATGCCACCCTATTGCCTCTCCTTCACGATCCTCATCGGTCGCTATCCATATTTTCTCAGCCGTCTTTGCCAGTCTTTTGAGCTCAGTCACTCGTTTTGTTTTTTCGGGGGAAATTTCATAATGAGGAATAAATCCTGCCTCTATATCAATCCCCATATTTTTTGAAGGAAGATCTCGTATATGACCAAAGCTTGCTTCTACTTGATAGTCGGGTCCAAGAAATTTTTCGATCGTTTTTCATTTTGCAGGAGACTCGACGATTACAAGATTTTTAGCCATAAGGGAGAGAAGTTATTACCCAATACTATGGGGAGACGCGAAAAAAAGTCAAAATAAAAAATATTTCGTGAACGTAAAAATGAAAATATATAACTTTTTGAATTATCTATACTGGACTCCAATAATTCGAAGAATTCACTTTTGCAAGAACCACCAGGCACAAGTGAAAGATTTGAGGTTTGCTTTAACAGAGATAAGGTACTCATATGTGAAGAAAATGCAAATTTTTTTGTGTGAAGATTTTTTATATATAAGGAATCACTCTATAATATTCATTCATTATGGGAACAATCAATATTTTGATAAAAAATCCCTCATTACCGAGGGATTTTTTATCTCACTGTTTTCAGAAACACCCGCATCTCATCGAGATCTTCTGCAGTAAGCATAGATTTTTTCTCAGAAATACGTTCCATTGCACAGACGATTTCTTCGTTCGCTGCCTGTCCGACAGCACTTCTGATTGCAGAAAGTTGCTGGATGATTTCTTTTACACCTGCCTCATCTTCGATCATCTGGATCACTCATCGAATCTGCCCTTCAATTCGACGAAGACGATCTGATACACGTTTTTTTTGAAGAGAATCTTTGATTTTCATAATTCAAATGGAGTGAGAAAATAAAATGAACAAAGTGAAATTTTAATTTGCGAATGAAATGCAGTTTTAAGAAACCGTAGGTTTCATGATTCAAATGGAGTGAAGAATAGACTAAGTAAAACGAAAGCTTACCCCAAGGGTACTTCCAAGCTTCGCAAGGGGCGATTCTGAACGGAATGCAGAATTAAGAGAACAAAGTTCTCACAAAAACCACTGAAAAAAATATAAGTTTTTGGCTCCCACTCTGAAACAGAGGAGCAAGGTACTAAAGGGAGTATATCAAAAAAATAAGAGAATGCAAATTCTCTTATTTTATACATCAGCAATTCTAATTAGATCGCTCCATACTTTTATCTCCCAGTCTATTGACTTTAATAAGAAATTCTTATTTTTTAGGTAATCATTATTTGGAATTTTTATTTATGTGTTACTTTAAAAATCATTTCTGGACTCTGATCACTTATTGGTGAAGAATCCCAGTTTCCATATTCTTCAATAACTTTTAAACCTTCTTTATCCAATAAACTCTTTATCTCAGATTTTGATAAAAAAAGTAAAGTGCTACTTGATTCAATGCTTTCATCTGGAAATTTATAATGATGAGTGAATGATATTTTATTATCCTCCTTTTTAAGCGAATTTGTTGACATGACTACTAACTCACCAGATTTTGATTGAATTATTTTTGAGCCATTTGACCATTTTTTTATCCAATTTATATTCGGATTGCGTGATTCAAAAACAAAAAATCCATTAACAGCCATATGATTCTTAACTGTTTTAAAAATCAATGATATATTTTCATCTGTTAAAAATACTTGAAATGTATGACCGGTCATAACAATTAAATCAAAGATCATTGCAGATTTATAATCTTGTGCTTCAAAAAGCACCCATTCAACGGTTTTATTTTCGTCATTTCTTTTTGCAATCTCAAGCATGGCAAATGCAGGATCACATCCTACTACAGTATGACATTTTTCAGCAAAGGCGCGAGATAAGATTCCTGTCCCACAACCTAAATCAAGTATTTTGATACTATTATCAGGTACAAGAGATAAATAAAAATTAGTATCATCTGCCCATGGATTGCACAGATCATAAAGCTCTGCTATTTTAGTATCTATATACATTTTATCTGTCACAAAGATATTTATTAAAATAAATAAAAATTTCCCTCAAAAAATATAAAGGGAATTTGCAAAAAAATATCCTAAGTTTTTTCCATCTATTTCTCGAAAACGAAGTCAAGATAGATAAAAACTAAGCCCGGAGTTTAATCATGGCGGAGAGAGGGAGATTCGAACTCCCGGTGAGTTTCCCCACACACCCTTTCCAAGGGTGCGCACTAGGCCACTATGCGACCTCTCCAAAATACGTCCATAACTGGAGTGGATTTTATAGAAAATCCCCAGTTTTGCAAATTCTGGATGACAAAAATTTTTATTTTTCTTTTTTTTAGATATACTTTCGGTATAATTTTCATCAAAATGACTGAACTTATTTCTCTATTTTTTCAAAATCTAGGAATCCATATAGAAAAACTAGAAATACAGGATTTCAGTGAAAGTATCTCTATTTCATTGAAATCCAATGACTCTGCACTTTTGATCGGGATGCACGGAAAGAATCTCGAATCTTTTTCCCACATCCTTTGAAGAATGATTGAAAATGAAAGAAAAAAATTTATAAAAGTACGACTTGAAATAAACGACTATAAAAAAGAAAAAGAAGATCGATTGTTTCAGCTTATAGAGACGAAAGTTTCCTTAATTCTGAAGTCATGAGAAGATATAAAAATACCAAATCTCTCATCCTACGAGAGAAAAAAAGTACATGATTATATTGCAGAAAAGAAGATCGAAGGACTCAGAACAGAAAGTAAATGAGAATGAGTCGAAAGAACTATTTACCTGGTTTTTTCAGGAAAAAATAAGTGAACGAGTATATCAAATAAAAACTGAAATACAGTACGTCTGCTTGAAGAGGGTGTTGGTATATAGAACTCATATTATGAAAAAATTAATCTTTATCATTCTAGGTAGCATTGCATTTTTGGGTGCATTTTTTTCTTATTTTAAAATAGAAACAGGCTCTTCTTATGAGGAATATTCAAAACTTTGGGATTATCGCAGACTCCATCCTGAACTCCTTCCCTCTCCAGAAAATATCACACTTTCAACTGCAGGGCATACTCATACATATGCAGATAAACTGTGGATTGACCTTATTCAATATATTGGTGACAACATAGGAAATGGAAAATATCTCACATATATTAATCCCCTTATATCTACGATTTCAACTCTACACCCTCACTTTACGAGAACTTATACACTCGCACTTCTGATGGCACCAGTACCAAATGAAGAAAAAACAACCTACCAAAGAGACCTAAAGATTGCGCAAGAGGCATATGTTCTCGGAAAAAAATGAATGTCTACTAATTGTGATACAAAAAAAATCGAACTTATTGGGAAAGAGGAAATCGGAACAAATCTCTGGAATAATGAATCACTAAAAAACCCATGTTCTAATGGCCTAATTCCCTACTATATGGCAATTACTGCTCATAATATCGGAGAAAAAAAAGCATCAGAAAATTATTATAAAATCGCCAGCATGCAATCAGATGCACCAGAAGCTTCTCGGTTTCTCTCGATTCTCGAGAGGGCAAAAAGTGGAGACTTTCTCAGTGCTGCTTCTCGATTTTTTATTATTGCACTCGATGGATATGATGAGAATGAAGGATGTCAGACAATCACAAAAGAGATTTTATGACGATATGCTCAAAAACTCCCAGCAGAAAAAAAAGACATAGACTGGCTTATGGACAGAGAAAAGAAAATACCACCTATTCAAGATATAAAAAATCCACTTTCTGGATCGTCCACAAACTGTGTAGAGTCTACAAAACGTGGTATCAAGCAACTCTATCTTGGGTATATAACAGAGATATCTAAAAAATATCCGGAAGTAAAATCAGGAAAAGACCTCATCAAATCATGATGACTCGAATACATACCAACACTTTCTTCACAAACTGATTTTACCGTGAAGAAAGGAACCGATGGAAACTGGACCTATGCAAAAATAATGGAATAGTCCATTATTCCTATTAATCATCACTTCACTACACTACTTATGCAAATATTTGATCAAAAAACAATACAAGACTGGAAAGAGAGAAATATAAGAGAAATAAGTCTCTCTGTTATAAATAAGTGATGTGCTGGACAAAAAATTCTTGTTACAGAAGAGAGAAATCAGTTCTTTATAGAACAATGATCTCAAGATGGAATTACTCTTTGGATTGATTCAGAATATAAAAAATTTTTTGAATGAGCGCGTATTACCCATGTATGAACAAAGTGGATTGTCGCTAGTAATGAGGTGAATACACGGTGTGGCTGTGGGAGTAGCTTTTCTCTTAAAAAGAGTCCTCTACAAGATAAAATTGCAAGAACAAAACTTGCAATCAAAGAAAAAAAAGAAGGAATTCATATATAGAATTCCTTCTTTTTTAATTATTTTTTACAGATTGCTTGATATTTTGTGACGAGAGATGTGTTTTTACTATACGTAGCGATTACTTGGGCATTACAAGCAGTTTCACGATCTATAGAACTAATCGACTCGAGCTTTTCGAGTGCAGAGAGTGATTCGTTATACTTACCGATAATGAAGTATGTGCGATAGAGAATACTAAGGACCTCTTTATTCGGACTATTTTTACTCAAGTAGGTATTTATGAGTGCAATAGTTGTGAGATATCGACGTTCATTATATGCTTTGCTGATATCAGCAAGTGTAGAATTAGAATCAGTTGATGGAAGCAAGGAAGAAGAACCCGAAGAAGAGGTTACTATTGGTGATGGTGTTCCTATGGATGCAACTGCTGTCGGTGGAACCGTCGCAGAAATAAAATCAGGATCTCGAACAAATATTCGAGAGACACCACCAAATGGATTTGCTCAAGATTTTGTTATATATTTTTGAGATACCCCATCATATAAAAAGTGTCCAATCAATTTTCTTTTATATTCTTTTTTTTCGAACTGGTAGAGAATTTTTGCATCATAAACACCACCTGATGAAGTATTCTTATAAGAAATATCTACAAATACATGGTCGAGTGCACCACTCTGAACAAACTCATATCCAGCAATACTACTGTTTGATGGAAGTGAATATGCTTTTTGAATCGAAGACCAATCTTTATGTATCTGAACGATGAAAGCACGATGCTCTGAATTGGAGACTGAGAGATACCCACTTGAACTCACAGGAGATGAGACTCCTGAAAGGATAGGAGAAACTGGATCAAGCTTTGTTGGAAGAGGAGTGGCAATCGCACCAGAAAAAGCTGTAAGCGGAATCTTTATACCCGCCTTCATAATTTCTTGCTTGAGAACTGCATTTTCAGCCTCTAACTGCTTGATACGAGTATCATATTGCCTTAGAAGAAGGGTAAGTTGATCGACTGTCGTCGTTGGATCGAGCATCCCAGTCGATGCAAAAGATGTCAATGGAATCATCATTACCAATCCAAGAAGGAGAGAAGATAAACGCATAGGAAAAAGGTTTACGATTTTGAAAGGAAAGCCAAAATACAAAATAATTCACTCAAACTATACCTATCATTCTCACAAAATCAATCTTTTGATCGGTTCATAGCTCTTGCGATGAATCGAAGTTATGCCATAATTAATAAGTGCGTCCCTATGTTTTTTCGTACCATAGCCCTTATGTGTCTCAAATCCATAAACAGGAAACTTCTCACTATATTCACACATAAGACGATCCCGACTCACCTTGGCAATAACCGATGCTGCAGAGATAACTGGGACACTCTTATCTCCAGCAATCAGATAAGTAAGCATTCTTTGGTTTTCCATTAGAGGCAGAACTTGGTTTTCCATCTCGCTCTTTTGTCTTCTTTTTCTTGCGAATACATATGTCAGATCTGGAATCTGAAACTCATAATTATCACATCCGTCGATATATATCTCGATCTGATCTTCTGGTGAAATATGTTCAATAAGTCACCCCATTACCTCCTCCATACATTGACGATTTGCCTCACGGATACCAAGCCTATCGATTTCTGATGCATCTCGAAGAGCAAACCGAGTCGAACACTTCCCTGCCTTTTCAAATTGTGAAATATCCATACAAATCCGCTCCCGATTTTTTTCATCCAGAAGTTTTGAGTCCGTAAGTCATGAAAGTCATGAAAAAACTTCTCGGAGAAGAGAGGTTTCTATAAGAAATCATCCGGCGACGATGGGTCAAGCCCATGGTCATCTGCCAGCTTCATCGATGCCAAGGAGATAGTGCATAATTATTTACCGATGAGCATATATTTTTATAAATTGAAGTAATTCTGGATCGACCGAATTATATCAATTTGCTTGCATGATTTGAAACGCTAATGTGTCTGCCTTATTTTGATCAGCACCTACTACTCTATGTGAAATTTCATGAAACACCACGAAAGCAAAAATATTTTGATTTTTTTTCATTATCTCCCAAAGTGGCTTATGAAAAAAAATGGCGATTGATCATGATGGACTGACACATATAGAGGCATTTTTATCTGGTGAATTCACCAAAAAGAATACCTTCGATCATCGCATTAAATCAAATACAAGATTATTGTATTCTCAAGAATCTTGATAAAGATTCTTGAGAATATAGTTAACTCACTCAAAGTAAACATCATAGAGTTCTTGAGAAGAAAATGGTTCAATAGACTGCATATTGCAAGCTTGCATAATTTTTTCTCTGTATATATCCATTCTATGATTGGTTTGATTGACAGGAAAAGATGCACACGATCAAAGTGCTATAGAAAGTGTAATGGGTATTGACGAACTTATTTTCATATTTTATTTTATATTTATGAAATTTTTTTTGTCAATAATTTGATTTTGATTTTTCCTGTATTTCTCCTATACTTTTTTCACTCATGGGAAGACAGGTGTACGCGCCGAAAGGTGAGGAAAGTCTGGACATCCCTCTCGAAGGAGAAAAGCTAACAGCTTTGGTCAGGTACTATATACAAAATACCTGATACGACCAGTGCCACAGAGACAATACTATCCCGTAAGGGAGAAAGGTGAAAAGTCATCGGGTGTTTTGATTTTAATTTTTTCGTGAAAATCGAGAAGTAAAAAGAAAAAGCTACCGATGAATCCCGAGTGATCGGGAGTGGTAAACTCTCTCTGATGCAAGGAGAATGGTACCCGAAGGGATAATGCTCGAGAGCAGTCCCAAAGGGTATACTCCGCTGGAGGTATCGCGCGAGCGATATCCTAGATAGATGTACACCGAAGTACAGAATCCGGCTTATTATCTCCTCATGAGTATTTTTAGAAATCAATTTTGCTTTATGAAACATATTATGCTCGTCGGAATTCAGGGTTCTGGAAAAGGAACACAAGCACGAAGAATTCTCGAAAAATACGATGAATACGTCCTCTTCGAAATGGGTGGAGAACTCAGAAAGTACGCTAATAATGGAACTCCTGATGGAGAAAAAGTGAAATCCATCATGGCTGAAGGACTGAAGGTTCCAACAGAAAATGTGATCAAACTCACAGAGGAATTTATCGATAAGAACGAAGAAAAATCAATCCTCATAGACGGAGCAATTAGATCGAAAGAACAGAACGATGCTCTGGAACCTGTATTTGGAGATTTTACTGTTATATACCTCAATCTTGACGAAGAAACCGCTGTAAAGAGACTCTGTGGTCGTCGTATTGATCCGGTCACACAGGAAACCTTCCCAGCGAGCTATACTGGTGAAACCAATCCAAAAACAGGAAATATTCTCATCGTCCGAGCTGATGATACAGAGGAGGCGATCAGAAAACGTATCGCCTGGTCAATCTCTGATACCCTTCCTCTTCTGGAAACTTGGAAAAAGCACGGACATATGGTTCATATCATCGATGCAAACCAATCAGAAGAAGATATATTTTTCGAAATCGAGCAGGTTATCAAAAAATAAAAAAACGCCCCCCAAGTTGGGGGGCGTTTTTTAGAAAAAAATACAAATTATGGATTAGAATTGATTTTTTCTTTTTTATCAAGACTATAGAACTATGCACTTCTATATCAACATACCTTTTTGTCGTCAAAAATGTCCCTACTGTAAGTTTGCTCTCACAC
>JAGOMW010000096.1 GCA_017993345.1 Candidatus Altimarinota bacterium
TAACCGTTACCTTATCTCCAATACGAGCATGCTTATGAGGATTATTTACATGTCCCCAGTCAATTTCAGAAACATGAACGAGTCCTTCAATACCATGGAATGTTACGAAGAGACCGTAAGTAAGGATACCTGAAACGTGCCCTTCAACAACATCTCCTACCTTGATATTCTTCATTGCTTCAGAACGTTGTTCTTCGATCGCTGCCTTCTCAGAGAAGATGATCTTCTTTCCTCCTTGATCCACATTGATCACACGAACGGAGAATGGTTTTCCAACGAGTTTTCCGAGGTGTTCGAGAATCTTTTCTGGATTGGCTCCCTCCACACGTGGATAGTGAGCTGGAGTAAGCTGAGAAACTGGGATAAACCCCTTGATTCCATCGAGATCGATAAGAAGACCTCCTTTGTTCGCTTCATTTGGAACGACAGTAATGATTTCTTTTGTATCGAAGTTGGAGTGAAGTTTTTCGATAAGTTTTGCTTGAGAAGCGCGACGAAGAGAAAGGTGGATAAGCCCAGAGTGAGCATCATCACCGATCACGATCGATTCGATACGAGTTCCAGGAACAATTGCAGAACTATCTTCGGTAGAAGATTGCATATGAGCACCAGTAATTATACCAGTAAATTGACCATCAAGATCCACAAGGATCATTTTCTGGTTAGCAACAACTGCAGTACCAACTACGAGTTCACCGATTTCAAATGATTTGATCGGAGCAACCGCTGCAAGATCTTGAGAAAAATCTGACATAAAATAAAGAAATTAAGAAATAGACGTTAATAATTAAAAAGTTAATTATTTTTATGGGGCGAATGATGGGTCTTGAACCCACGACCTTCGGATTCACAGTCCGACGCTCTAACCAACTGAGCTACATTCGCCATGTTTTTGAATTTTCTAAAAAATACAGACTCGTTAAATTTTGAATACAATTTGAGTACAATAAAGTATTTTCTTATTTAGAAAATTTCCGGGCTAGTATATGAAAACAATAGGGAAAAGCAAAATATTTTTGATTTTTATATTATTTTCTCTATTATGTATTTCCTTTTTGGAGAGTAGGTGGGGGAAACTCAATAACAATTTCCTCTAATTATAGAATAAGAAATATTTGTACTACACTGTCAATGTGTATTCCTTGCATTTCTATATGTCTATATGATATACTCTCTTCGTCTCATTCATTTTTAGGAAACCTGACTTATTATTTGTATATACGCACTGAGACCTTTATTCCTAAAATGTTTTCATGAATCATTTTTCTTCTCTCTCAGCAACCGGACTTCTCTCAGCACATATAAAACAAGACGTCTCTCTCATCTTTATAAGAGAGACAAAGATATTCCAAATTCCAAAAAAAATACAAAATTTTCTCTATGTTTTTCTTACATTTCTCGGATTTTGTACATTTCTCCCTACAACGAGTTATGCAGATGAAGAAAAATATTTTATCGTTACCGCCTATTATTCTCCTCTTCCAAATCAGATTTTTTATGGAGCTGGAAACTACGAAGCAGAAATAAGACTCAATGGGAATGGAATTAGTTGAGCTGGTGGAAAAAATGTTTTCCCATGAATGCTTGCTGCTCCAAAAAATTATTCTTTTGGTACAAAGATAATGCTCGAAGGTTTATGAGTTGGAGTTGTGGAAGATCGAGGAGGAGCAATCGTGAGTTCGTGAAATAGAGGATATGAACACGATCGTATAGATGTCTGGATGGGGTATGGTGAAGAGTGACTTATTCGAGCAAGAAATTGGTGAAAAAGAAAAATAAAAGGAAGTGTACTTGCTGATAGCACATCTTTACCAACGATATCTTTCTTAAAAATTGACTCCAACTGAGGGAATCAGGGAAAAATAAATCCAAATACATCAGGTATTCTCTCAAGTGAGATATTAAGTATGTTCGCTGATCTTGGGTATACATCCGAAAACGGAAATATACAATCAATGATTCTCGATTTCCAACTCGATCATAAGGTGATAGCCTCTGAAAAAGATACTGGAGCTGGAAACTACGGTCCTCTCACAAAAGCAAAACTCCTTGAAGAATATAGTCGATATCAAGCACTCCGAGAAGCAGAAATGAAAAGGATAGAAGCTCAAAAAAATCTTCTTATCTCTCAAAATATAGAATGGACGAGTAATTATAAGGTAACAACTGCCACGGTTCTTTCATTTGGTTCTCCAAAAAAAGGTGAAAAGGGGGAGCATATAAAAAAGCTACAATTAGCACTCAAAAATACTGGATACCTGAAAGGGAAGGAAACTTGAGTAATGACCCTCCCAACACTCAAAGCTATAAAGAGTCTCCAAAAAGAACACGGTATAAAAGTAAGTGGCACCATCGATAGCAACACACAAGAGGTACTTGTGGAAGTATTGATGGAAAAAGCATAAATCCCTCAATTTGAGGGATTTATTTTTCTTTCCTGAAAAATGATAGTATAGTTATGTATTCATCTGAGGTAAGTGGTGTTATAGAAAGCCTATTTCCTTTCTGGAGAATTTTCATCTGAGAAAGCTCTGGTATATTTTTTAGAGTTAAAAGAGGAAGAATTG
>JAGOMW010000097.1 GCA_017993345.1 Candidatus Altimarinota bacterium
TCTCATCTGGACGAAAATCAGAATCATCGAATACTCGCTTCATACTCTCGATATCCCCTTCTGGATATGCACCAACAAGACCTGGCATCATATGTGCCACTACCTTGAATCCGGCATCCTTCAAAAGTCTCGTTGCTCGTATTGATTCGAGGTTTCCATGTCCTCGCTGATTCAGGAGGTTAATTTTATCATCAGTCGTCTGATATCAGATTTCTACACGAGTAACACCATACCTTCTCAGTCGGATAATTTCTTCCTCATTGATCCAGTCTGGGCGAGTTTCTATAGCTACACCGATCACTCGTGAATCGGCTGTTTCATTTCTTTTTTTCGCCTCTTCGAGAGTCAGAGAAGCCTTCATCTGATATCACTTTTTGAGTTGGAATTTGGCAAACTGTTTCTTAATTTTTTCTTCTTTTTCTTGTACATCATCGAGCTCATCATCTCAAAAAGTCCCTTCTATGAACGGCCTGAGATCAGAAAATGTCGTATGAGCGTCATAGATATTACGAATAAAATCTTCCTGATATTCTCGTGGATAAACACTCCAGGTTCCTCCGATCACTCGGACGTCACACTTGACGATGCTATTTCCAGTAATTTCGAGTGCTCGAAGACGATTTTGTACCTGTTTTACCGCATCGAACTGGTTGGCTTCTGCACGCTGAACGGCAGGTTCATCGGTAATATAACTCTTGGGAAGTCACTCATAGGTAGGACAAAAGACACACTTCCCAGGACATCACCAAAACTTTGTCAAAAGTGAGATGACCGCGACACCAGAGAGAGACCTAACAGCTCTTTTTCTTAGGATCTTATGGATACGTATATCATCCTCCATCTTTCCTGTCTTGATAAAATGCTGGTACCGAGCAATCATCTCAATTCCAGTCGGACCATCTTTTTCTTTGAACTTTGCAAGGATAGTATTTTTCGCTTTATGAAAAGATTTTTTATCAGCAATCTCTGGATAATCCTGGAGAAAAAGTAGTATTTCGTCGATGATTTCTTGTTTTTTTGACATGTGGGAATTGTAAGGAAAAGTGAGAAAATCGGAAAAGATTTTGAAATGAATTTTTCAGATATTTTGACTTTCGAGGCTCTTTCTATATAATCCGGCACATATCTCTCACGATATGATACTTCAAAATGCGGGGGTAACATAAAAGAGTGAGTGTACTAAGGCTTCAACCCTTGGGTGTACCGGTTCGAACCCGGCCCCCCGCTCCATAAAAAATAATCACTGGAAAATGGCAAATAGTCACGGACTTTCTGCACGACTCGTAAAAAAACAAGCCGCCGCTCGTAAACTTTCGAAAGGAAAAAAACGGGCGATGATTATCTATACTGGAAACGAGAATAAAGAATCGAGATTTAATCTCAGTTATAAAAAGAGAACACGGTATATGCAGAATAAGGATGCATTTCCGAAGAAAAAACTTCCTACAAAAAATATTGACCAACTTATAGAGATGGGGATCATTGATGAAAGAGGATTCTTTAAAAAAGGAAAAAAGAAAAATTATATTACCAAGAGCATGGCAGACCAAAAAGGATTTGATTTCTACGGAATGCCACGAGCTCGATAATCTTCACAAAAGTGGAGATTTTTTTATTATATCTACAGATAGATAGGGCTTTAGAAATATTTATAACACATATCTCTGACCACCAAAGCAAAAAGATTATATCGTTCTCTTGCTTGTGATGCATATGATGCATTTTCTATTCAAGTTGGAAATGACTCAACTTTAACAGGAATTCATTTTTTTAAAAATGAATCTTCTATTACTTTCAGAAAAAATGCTGTCGTATTAAAAGATGAATGAAATCGAAAAGCAACATTTTTATCATTGGAACCCTGGATTTGCCGAATATATATACCGTCATCTTTTGTATCAAAACTGATAACACAGGTAGGGCGGTAGGTGTTATCTTTTTCTCGTCGATATCGAATAACGAGTGCAAAGTCACCTTCGATGAGCATTTTATGAGAAAATCCTGAGTCACTAAATTCTCATGAAGCTGACTCAATTCATCAGAGAACCTCAACGATCAATCTTGTACTCTCTATGATAAGACAGGTCGGATTTTTTGGCTTCATAATAAAGTCCTGAAAATTTGGAATTTCTATATAATCAAGCGGTGTTAAAGTATCTAATTGTTTCATTTTATTATTATATGATATTTTATATATATGTAAATATATTAATAGATATTACAAAGGCTAAAAAAATCTCTCATCCTTGTGGATGAGAGTTATTTTTCAAATGGTCGAACAAATCGGAAAGGTTACATTCGATTATCGATCTATCACAAGATGAGGAAGAGGCAATACGGAAACAGGTGGATGACTCAGTTTGTCCCCCTTTGCAGAGATGAGGTGAGAAGACTCGAAGAAAACAAGATATTGCGACAGGTTGCGACAGATGGAAAGTGAGTACAGGATTATCTCGAAGATATAGAAAATAGTCCTCGGTATACCAACAGTATGCACGGGGTTAC
>JAGOMW010000026.1 GCA_017993345.1 Candidatus Altimarinota bacterium
ACTATAAAGTACAACTTGCTACTCCTCTTGATCCGAGTATACCTGGTGGTATGTATATAACGAGTGATTCATACGTTCCACTTGCTTGAATATCCAGAGATGGTCAGATATATAGTTTTCGTTCTGATGTTACGCTCTCTGCAAGAAAAGATGGCGAATTTCTTCTCATATCTATAAATAATAATGAAAAAGAGATAACAACAATCAAGTATATGATGAATTTCTTCTATACGGTACATAATCAGTAAAACATTCCTTTTGCTTTTTTGTGTTTTTTCTGTATTCTCTCATAAAAATATTGGGAGAATCTCCTCTTTCGTGTTCCATTTTTTTCTCCTCATCTCTTAGCCCACTCTTTTATGTTTCCACGTGTTACTATTGTCGGTCGTCCAAATGTCGGAAAATCCAGCATTTTTAATGCTATGTCAGGTCATCGTATTGCTATTGTTTCAGACATCGAAAATACAACTCGTGACCTGATAGAATATAAGATTACTGATACAGAGAGGGATATTTCCTATATTCTGGTTGATTCAGGTGGTATCGTGGAAGCAGATAATGAGACACTTCTCGCAGATGTGCGTGGTCGTGTAGATGATGCGATCGAATCCTCTGATGTTATTTTGTTTGTTCTCGATTATGATCGGGTTACTGAGTTTGATGATCATATTGCTCGAAAGCTCAGAAAATCAGGAAAATCGATTATTGTCGTAGCCAATAAGGCAGATAATCCAAAACGAGCCATGGAGGCATATGAGCTTATGAACCTCGGTCTTGGTACTGTTGTTCCTGTAAGTGCTATGCAGTCTCGATGATTTATTGAACTTCAAGATGCTATTGTTTCTGAACTTCGAGACCTCGATCTTATTGTCCCTGCTGATGTAGATGGTGAAAATCCAGATATGTTAAAGCTTGCCATTATTGGTCGTCCAAATGTTGGAAAATCTTCTTTGGTAAATGCTATTTCTGGTGAGGTTCGTACCATTGTGAAGGATATGCCAGGAACAACTCGAGATGCGATCGATACGATCATTTCTCATAATAATGAAGATATCTGTTTGATCGATACAGCGGGTATACGTCGAGCAGGGAAGATCGGATCTGCAAATATAGAACAGTGGAGTGTTATGCGAGCTGAGAGATCGATCGAACGTGCTGATGTTGTTGCTGTCGTGATGGATGCATTTGAGTGAGTAGCGCATCAGGATGAGCATATTGTCTGAGAAGCAAAAAAAGAAAAAAAGGGGATCATTCTTGTGCTTAATAAATGGGATAAAGTTCTCGCAAAACCAGATGTGGATAAAGACACTATTCTCGAAAGATATATGCACTATCTATCCAAGAAGTTTGATTTTCTTTCATATGCTCCAGTGGTATTTACTTCTGCGATCGAAGGACGAAGGATTGATCTTATTCTTGATCATGCTCAAAATATCCAAAAAGAACGTAACAAAAGAGTGAAGACGGGTGTATTTAATAAATTTCTCGATCAAATCACTTACGATCATGCTCCAACTGGAAATCGTAAATCCCATAAACCAAAAGTATACTACGGTTCACAGGTGGATGTAAATCCACCACGATTTGTGATTTCTGTAAATAATTCAGATCATTTTCATTTTTCTTATGTTCGATATATCGAGAATAAGATTCGTGAAGTTTTTGGTTTTGAATGAACTCCGATCGATATAGAACTTCGTTCTCGAAAGAGTATTTATAAAAATAAGGATAAAGATATCCTGAAGATTGAGTCTGGAAAAGAAGATGCTGATGAAAAATACGAACACAATATGGAAATGGTAGAAAAAAGAAAAGAAGATACTAAGAAAAATATGAATAAAAAGAAATTTAATAACTATGCAAAAAGAGATGATAAAAGAAAACATAAATAATCATATCAAAAATATGTTTCATAGTGATTTTATATCTCATAAATTTCTCTGGATAACAGGGATTTTTACATGTATATGAGTGATCGTAGAATATCTTACTTCTGGTTTTTTGAATTCTTTGGTATGATTTTTACAGGTTATTATTTTTGCCCTTTTCCTTTCCAGTCTCCGTTTCCTACTTTCCAAAAAAATACCTCTTCGATTCCTCTTCTTTCGATTTGTTCTTATATTTTGAGCTATCACTGGATTTTTTTCTGCTATCTTGGTACTTTTTTCTCTTTACTATAATAGCTTTCCTAGTGCAGTAGGAAAAATCATACTTTCTGATGGGAATCGTACTGTTGTATTTTTTCAGATGTCACATATTGCGACACCACGATTTTATGAACAAATAAAAAACGAACTGACAACACTTTCTCATTCTGGATACACTATCTATGCTGAGTGAGTTCGTCCTGGAACTCCAGAAAACACAGAAAAATTTCAGAAGTTTCTTTGAGTAAGATTAACTGAAAATACTTATGAAAAGATTGCTCAGATGATCGGTATGGATGCACAGTCAAAAACTATTTTTGATTCCGTAGCGAGTGGGAGTTTAAAAAATGTAGACATATCCATTGATGAGATTGTGGCACTCATGGGTACTGGATCAAAACTACAAAGTACAGATGTACCACTGGATATAGAATCTGAAATTGCAAAGATTCCATATACTGAAATGAAACCACTTACACAGTATATTATTCGTGCTGTTTTGAATATGGTTCTTAGTAAAAATGAGTACATTGATGATATTTTAAATGGATCAATGAACCCAGAGTTATTCGATATTATCCTTGGAAAAAGAAATGAACACATAGTGAATACATTTTTAAGTACGGATAATAAACATACCGTTTTTGTTTATGGATCTCTTCATTTTTCAGGAATATATAAACTCCTGTCTGATAACAATAAGAATTGGAAAATAATTTCAGTTACTCCTATTTATCCATATAAACCATAAGATCTCTTCTGTTTTATAAAAAGCTAAGATTTTTTTGAGTAAAATTCATAAGAAAAAAGTTTCAAAATCATCTTGAAATTATTTGTTTCATTTTTTGAATCTTTTTTGATTTTCCTTAGTCTTTTCATATAATTCTCACGTCGTTTATTTTATAGAAGACATTTCATTTTTTAAAAATTATTATAATGGCAATAGATCCGAAAAAAACAAAAAAAACACCACCTAAAAAACCAAATAATCCAAAACTTCCAAAACTTCCCCCAGGTGCAAAGGTAAAAGTGATTGAGATTACTCCACGTACATTCTTTCTTCCTCTTATTTTTATTGGATTTCTTTCTGCATTACTCTGGGTCTGGAGTGGATATAAGAGTGAAAAAGTCCACTATAATGACAATATCTGACTCAATACGATCCTCTCAGGGTATGCTTCTTGAGCTTATGAAGAGATTGTTGTTCAGGGTGATACTATTGAAGCTAAAAAATCACCCCTTGATACAGTGGTGGCCGGAAAAAAGGTAACCTCTCGCGATATCGATCGAACAATTCTTCCAGCCAATCTTTCGATCTGAGAGATCGGTCTTTCAGATCCAAAAAATCCAACAAAGGTTTCTATTAAAAAAGAATGATGGGGAACTATTCTTTCAGAGAGTATTCCATCACTTCTTGGTACTATTCTTTTCATTGGATTTCTGATTTTTATGATGAGTCGTATGGGTGGAGGTGGAATGGGAGGCCCAATGGCATTTATTAAGTCTCGTGCCCGTATTTATGATCCAGAGATGGATGAAAAAGTAACTTTTGCTGATGTAGCCGGTTCTGATGAGGAGAAGTCAGATTTAGTTGAAATTGTAGATTTTCTGAAAAATCCGGCGAAATATAAAGACCTTGGTGCTAAGATTCCTCGCGGTATCCTCCTTCAATGACCTCCAGGAACTGGAAAAACGCTCCTTGCACGTGCAGTTGCAGGAGAGGCGGGAGTTCCATTTTTCTCTATATCTGGTTCTGAATTTGTTGAAATGTTCGTTGGTGTTGGAGCATCTCGAGTGCGAGATCTCTTTAGTGAAGCAAGAGAACGTTCCCCATCGATTATTTTTATCGATGAAATCGATGCTATCGGGAAAAAACGTTCTCCAGGTATCGGTGGTGGTCATGATGAACGCGAACAAACCTTGAATCAGATTCTCACAGAAATGGATGGTTTTGATAATGAAACCAATGTGATAGTTATGGCGGCAACAAACCGAGCTGATGTTCTCGATAAAGCCCTGTTGCGTCCAGGACGATTTGATCGAAAGGTAACCATTAACCTTCCCACTCTTGAAGATCGTAAAAAAATTCTCGAAGTTCATGCAAAGGGAAAACCATTTGCTGCAGATGTGAATTGGGAAAAGATTGCTGGAATTACTATTGGTTTTTCAGGTGCTGAATTAGGAAATCTGTTAAATGAATCTGCGATACTCGCAGGTAAGAAAAGTGCTACGACTATCACTCAAGCAATGCTTCAACAGTCTATAGAGAAAGTAGTTATGGGGAATGAAAAAAAATCTCTTCGTATGAGCCAACACGAGAAGTATCTTACTGCCATCCATGAGGTAGGTCATGCACTTGTCGGAAAGATGCTTCCACATACTGATCCGGTCCATAAGATTTCTATCCTTCCTCGAGGTTGAGCTGGCTGAGTGACTTGGTTTCTTCCAGAAAAAGATCGAACCTATACTTCTAAAGCAAAATATCTCGATGAACTTGCAACACTTTATGGTGGGCGAGTTGCGGAAGAAGTGTTTTTTGGTTCAAATTATATAACTACTGGTGCTTCGAGTGATATAGAGAGAGCCACACAGATTGCCCGTGCTATGGTTATGCGATTTGGTTTTGATACGGAAGTGGGGCCAGAAAATCTTGCTACGGAATCAGCCGATGGGAATTTTCTTGGTAGTGATGGGGGTCAGAAGATGATTTCTGAAGAAACTCATCGACTCATTGATGGAAAAGTTCGCCTCCTCTTGAAAGAGGCCTATGCACTTGCAACCAAGATTATTACTGAAAACCGTGAATTGCATGAAAAAATAGCTGAAGAACTTCTTAAAAAAGAAGAAATGCTGGAAGATGACTTTAATCTGTTTTTTGAATGAGTTTCTGGAGTTCCTCAGAAAGTTACTATGTAAGATAAAACCCCACTTCGGAAGTGGGGTTTTATAAATCTCTTTGTACTTATTTTTTGATAACTTCCATATAAAAACTTGCAGGAACTGATGCATTTAATACAATATTCCTAATCCTTACTTTTATTCCATGCAATCTTTTTATTCAAAAAATACTGGTTTTACACTTTTTGAGCTGATGATTACTATGGCAATAGTTGCTCTTTTATATACGATTGCTATGAGCTTTACTCAAAATCCAGCTATTTATCGAGAAAAGACCATTCGTATGCAAAGTTATATAGAAGATAGCCTGAAGTCAGCACGAACTAATACTATGATCGGAAAGGGTCCACGAACTCTCAATAATCAAATTCTTCTTGTTCAAAAGAGAGAGGTTCTTGTATCAAGTGGAAATATTCAAACTATTTATTATACTGGAACTACAAATACTGGTTCTGAAAAACAGATCCAATTTCCATTTTTTGATTCTGATAAAAAATATACTGTAACAAATATATCTGGTAACTGTATTTCTGGTACACCTTCAACTTTTACGGGCTTAACTCAAGCAGTTGTTACCTATGAGCAAAATAAGGATATAACTATCACGCGTACTCTTCCATCATCGACAGCTGTATGTACCTGAGGTTCTGTGCGGAATATTAGCTTTCAGGTCCAATATAATCAATATACTGCTAGTGTTACACTCGATCGAGTTACTGGTATAGTCACTATTAGTAATCCAACCACGAATTAGTTTTTATTATTCTCTTCAGATGATTTTTTATCTTTTTTTGTATATTCTCTGAAGTAATACGTACCTTTTTGAATCTGTACATTCACTTCTATAAATGGTTTTCCATCCTCAGAAAACCATTTTTTATGTATAGGTCTTACCGAAACTTCGAGACCGTACTTCTCTCGAAATAGATCTTGAAGGTACTTTCGAGTATCTCGAGTAAGTCAAGGGCTTATAAATATTGGTTCATAAAAACTTATATTTTCTGAATAGTAAATCTTGTGATCTTTATGAAGGATGACTTGTACAACTGCATCTGGAGTTGGAAAAGTAGAGTTTTTTTTCTCCTTAACTGGTTCTCATAAGCCTTTTGATGTATAAAAAACACTTTCTTTAAATACGTACCTTTCCCATTCAATCTTCCCAACTTCATTCCTATCGATCATGGATGAAAAATCCATTAGTGCGTTATTGACACTACGAGTAAGGTTTTTTATACTTTTAACTTTTCATTGAGATTTACCTTCTATATATAAAAGTAAGTTTTTTCATACTTCTTCTTTTTCATCCTGATTTAACTTTCTAAATCGGTTTCAAAAATAATATCTTGCGAATACTTTTTCGAGATTTGTATCCCATGAAAGAGTTGGTATTCCATATCAAAATGCTTTTATAGCTTCAGATGTGTATGCTCAAATACCAGGAAGCTTAATGAGTTCTTTTTCAGAAGTTGGAAATATCATACCATATTCTTCTGTGATTACTTTTGCAGTTTTTAGTATATTTCGTGCTCGACTATAGTAACCAAGTCATTTATAATACTCAAAAAACTCTTCATAACTAGATTTTGCGAGGAGTTCTATATTCGGATATTTTTCTATGACTTTTTCAAAGTATCCTCTCACTCGCTCTGCTTGTGTTTGTTGTAAAAATATTTCAGAAATCCAAACTCGGTAGGGGAGTTCTTTTTCTGAAAATGTATAATCTCTCCACGGAAGTGAATGTCTCCCATTTTTTTCATACCAATCAAGAAGAATGTTCCAGGGAAATGCTTTCATGAAGAAGATTGTAGAAATATTTTTTCTTTTGTAAAACGAATATTTTTTCTTGTTTTTTCTCTCGGAAAGGATATGATTTTCTGAGATTTTCTTTCCTTTTTTCCTATGCGAAACATCACTCGTGTTTTCTTATCTATTTTTGCATTTTTTGGTGTATCCGCTCTGGGATATTATGCATATGCTATTTCTTTTGGGACGATTTCATTTGCATTTCTTGGAACTGAACATCAACAACAAAACCCACTTCAACTCGTAATAGCTAAATCAAGTTTTTTTGTAAAATCCAATCCTAAAACTCTTGATATTGATGCACTAAAATCAGCACTTCTTTTTTGAAATGTACCACTTACATCACATCCATCGGTTTCTGGTGAATATAAAGTGACTGTTTCCGGAGAAGTAGCTTCTGTATTTATGAATCTCAAAAAATGAGAAAAAATAACACTTTCGGCAGATATTTATAATAAAAATAAAAAATCTTCACCTCGTTTATCGAAAGATATAATTTTCACATGACCAGAATACCCACAAAGTCTCACATTGATTCGTATTGGTGATCCAAAATATGGAAAATACAAAGTTCAAATGTATTGATTTCCATCATTTAATCCTGAAGATGTTCGATATTATGGTATGTATGATTGATCAAAAAACTGTAATATTCAGGATTCATGGGAATCTATGATTCCGATCAAGTTTCACCCAATCTCACCAATAAGAAAAATATGACAAATTTCTGAGATGGATATTGTACTTGATTTTGAAAAAACAGAATCACGTATTTGTATTATCGGTGGTATTGGTGGTATGACAACAATTGTTGAAGATCGCGCCCTTCAGCCATTTTCTATATCATCTTCAACCCTTCAAGTTCTTTCCCCCGAACTTGACATGAAGAGTCAAATAGAGTTTCGTTTTTCAGAGTCTATCTACTCTGATACATGAACACTTTATAGTCATGAATATATAACAAACCGACAACAAGCAAAGATAGAGTTTTTGAAGCATCTCATCCTCAGTCCGGATATTCCACTTCTCCCAGAAAACTTGATTCTTTCACCAGACCGAGCTATTATTACCCTTCCCTTAGAAGATGGGAAAAAGTATTCCATTTCTCTTCGTGATATACAAGATATATACGGTCGAAAAGAGTCTGCAATACATGAGATAACTGCAAAAAAGGAACCATTTCTTTCTTTGCGATTTGATGCAGATAGGAATATTTACCAGAAATGAGAAAAAATTCCAGCGAAACTCTATGCTCTTGCAACCCCAAAAAATACATACACTCTCAAACTCTGTCAGATTTGACTTGATTCGTACGCTCGTCTTGAGAGAATTCAGGGGGAGTCAGATAAAAAATACACTGATGCTATCTATGATATCCTTAATTCACCAAAAGACGCATCTGGATGTATTAAAAGAGATATTGCCCTTTCTTCCACTGGATATGTTTCGCAGTTTGATCCTCAAGAACTACTGACTCAATGATCGTTGAAGTCTGGTCTTTATATGCTTACATTTGCCAATAAGTCTGATTTAGAATCATTTCCTCGCCTCGTAAAACCGTTGATCTTTTCTGTAGTTGATACTCATATTACAATGAAGGTTGATGCAAGTGGAAAAATAATTGTTCTTGCAACAGATCTTGCTACTGGAAAGCCCCTTCCTGATCAGCAAATCACCGCGATGAGAAATATCACGCGTACGTATGTTGATAAGTATGATCCAAATACTCAAACCTCGAGCAAAGAATACCTCCCGCTTTCATCCCAAAATTTTGCTACTGGAATCATTCTCTGAAAAACAAATTCTGAATGATTTCTAGATTTGCAACTCGATACTTTCAAGTGACTTAATGGATATGATGATTCTCCTTATGGTCTTTCTTTTGAAAGTTGGTGGGAATATGAAGGTCGATATGATAGCTTCCTGGTAAGATCTGATTCTTCTGATCGTATGTGATTGGTAGTGAGTACATGGAATGATGGTATTACAGGGTATAACTTCTGAATGAAGGATTCAGATTATTCATACCAAACAAGGGCAAAATATACAAGCTTCCTTCATACTGATAGGAGATTGTATCT
>JAGOMW010000027.1 GCA_017993345.1 Candidatus Altimarinota bacterium
ATCTATATGCATAGTTTTTTTGGTAAAGAATTATTGGATTTCTGAGAAGAGCTCTTCTTTCGAGAAGCGTACTTTTGGTCGAAGTTCTGTATTTTCTGGACGGTATCCTATAGGGATCATCACTGATATTTTTTCATTTTCAGGTATTCCGAGAATTTCTCCCACTTTTACAGGATCAAATCCTTCCATAGGACAAGAGTCAATTTCGAGTTCTGCACAAGCAGCAAGTGCAAATCCCTGAGCGATATATACTTGTCGTGAAGCCCAGTTAAGAAGATCTGATTCTGACTTTGAGGATATAAATCCATCCATCATATCCTCATATCCCTTCAAATGTGCCCGGTTTTCAGCATTTCCACCAGTCATAAGATCGAAAAGACTATTCTTAGTTTCCATGATATCACTTCTCGCTGCCATAACGATGAGATGAGAAGAACTTCATACTTGTGGCTGATTCCAAGAGGCTGCTTGAATCTGGTCTTTCACATCTTGATTCGTGACTATATAAAAATGATATGGCTGAAGACCAAATGAAGTTGGAGTCATTCGGATCGCTTCGATGATCTTATCAAGATCGAGATCAGAAACTTTTCGAGACATATCGAAAGACTTTGTGGCATACCGCCAAGAAAGATGAGAAAGAAATGACATAAGTGAAATACAAATGATAAAATACTTTATTATTTAAAGTAAATAGAGAGTATAGCTTTTTAAGAGAATTGCAAATCTTTTTGCAAAAAAGTATAATATCTTTACTATAGGATATATTTCATTTTCTTCTACATGATCCGTACTCCAAAGTGCAATTGTCCACACGTCACAAGTCTTTTTACTCTTTTGGGAAAAAAGTGGGTTATTTTTATACTCCAAGCGGTTGATGAGGGTGCTGATACTTTTACAGAAATTCGAAAAAATATCTGAGATGCGAACACGAAGATAGTTACTGATCGTCTTCGTGATCTTCTTGCGAATGGTATTCTGGAGAAATCTGATACAGGAACCTACTCTCTTTCTCCACTTGGAAAAGATCTCTCAACAAAGCTAATTGATTTGGCTGATTGGTGGTGATCACGAAAATAATAATACTTTTTCTAACTCCTCGAATCTTTCTATGCTATGAAAGTGTCCATATCCTTTTTCTTTTGGAAAGAGGATTTTTTGTCCATCAGGAAGGATTTCTGAGAGTTTTTTCGCATCAGAGATAGGTACAACCGTATCATCTTCCGCATGCCATATAAAAATATTTTCCTTTAGTTTTTTTAGGAAATAATAATTTTCTCCTTCTTTAAAATCTCCCGCCGATAAACAAGTTGCTACTAGATGGATTGAATGAATTGTATTGGTATGTATTTTTAGATCATCTTCTGAAAAATATCTGAGAAGAAAGCATCCCCCAAGTGAATTTCCGATAAATATAATATTTCCTACTATTTCGACTTTTTCTATCCATTTTTCAAAAAAAATCTTCCACTCATTGTATTTTGCATTCATGGAGTTTGGAAAATTTGGCAAATAGACTCTATTTCCAGAGGAAGTGAGTTTTTTTGCGAGCTCTGTTTTCCACTTTTTCTTCGTTTCTTTTTCTGCAAAAGCCTCGAGATTCCATTCTACCAGTGTTTCGGAGATAAATTCCTCGTATTCTTTTTCGTGAGAAAAACTTTCTCCACCGTGGATAAATATGTAGGTATTCATAAATTTAAAAATGAAGGGAATAGTCTTTTGAATCTCTATAAATCGAAATATCACTACAGCTAGTAGCATTTTTCGATACCTCACAACCGACCATGAGTCATCTGAGGGTTTCTGGAAATGGCTGATCGAAGAGAAAGTTTCCGAGAGAATAATAAATGGGCACTCATTTATATATCTCTCTATCAGCGACCACATGAGGATGGTGTCCGATGATAAGTCTTGCTCAGGAATCGATGAGTTTCTGTCCGATTTCTTTCTGTTTTTCAGTATGGCCAGAAGAATATTCGACTCACCAGTGGATATTCACTATGACTAGATTTCCAGAGGCGGTAAGATTTTCGATATTTTTTTGTATTTTTTCAATATCTGGTTTTGTTTCGATTGTATCTATTCCGATAAAAGCAAATGTGTTCCCTCGAATCTTTCGAAAGGCTATCTCATCATATCAAAAGGGATTGATTCATCCAGAAAGAAACTGATCTTTATTTTCGAAAAATAGTTTATTTCCACAGTCGTGAGAGTGATTATTGGCTATATTGGCCATGGTGATTCCAAGTGCACGAAACCACGGAAAAAGATCTGGATCCATCCACATCTGTGTTGTTTTTCAGCTTTTTTTACAACTTCCTGGTTCTGCAATGCCTGCCTCAAGATTCACAACGACTTCATCAAATCAACTCAAGAGACGATGATATTTGCTAGTAAGATCATTGTTTATATCATATTTTTCATAAAAAATCTGAGTCACTTTTTCTTTATATCGCTCTATTTTTTTCTCATAATATGGAAATCCTCGAGCCCAGTGAGAGTCTCCCATAAAAAGAAATACCCCACTCCCACTTGCTGTATCCTTTTCTGATATTTCTATGGATTCAGACTTTTCCACATCTTCCCTTTTTTTCTCGTCGATAAATTCTCAGAAAATAAAAGATGTATTCTCTATATCTGAGTCAGATCAATTCAGAATATCTACACTTGTACGATCTATAAGATGAAATCTTTCTTTTCATTTCTCGAGAGCGAGTATCTTTAGAGTAGCCAGACAGTTTCTACATTCAACTTCCAGGGAATCAATATCTTCAAAATTTCCAAAGTTTAAGGTATCAATACTTTTTTGATCGTGGAGTTTTGCGATTTCTTCACGAACATTTTTAGAAAAATTAACTGATGCGATAATAAGAATCCGTTTATTCGTTCTCGCTGCAAGAGCATGTGCAATCTCTTTTTCTGCTATTCATACTGTAAGTTTTCTTTCTAAAATGAGAGGGGTTACCAGGCTTTTTGGGAAAAATCAAGAAATCTGTTTGATATTTTCAGAAACTCTTTTTTCAGTGGTTTTATCCAGATCTATTTCTGATCATTCCTGAATATCAGGTGATATGAAAACTATATGATCAAAAGATTCATGTTGATCTTGTAGTTTTTTATAGAATTCGTCTATTTTTGCTTTCATTCGTTCATCATTTGGAATGATAACGATTTTGAATATACCTTCTTGTTCACTTCTGACGGTGTCTTTTTGAATACTCTCCTTTTTATATCGGGTATAGTTTCATAAATATTCCATATAAGTATACGCATATGAAAATGTCACTCATAATGTGATGACAGTAGGAATGATGTATCGTAATATTTTCATAGTAGATGAGATGAGTATGACATTTCCCTCATATATTGATTATTGAGTCAATATATTATCTATTCAGACGATACAGAAAGTGGTTCGATTATCATCTCGGTCTTGGAGGTTTTCTTTTGCAACCTTGAGACCATATATATCAGCAAGTGAACGATGTCCGATGCTTCCAGTATTTTTCGGAAGACTTCCATTTCCAACAGCACGAGCGATAGCCGCATTATCAGTCAGTTCTCAGTTTCCAGCTTTGTATGGTATTCATGGAAAATCAGTCTCGAGATGCTTTATGCATTGTCGTATTGCTTGATCATGTCACATGATCTCACTGATATCAGAGATATTTCTATCTGGATGTATGAGAAGTGAATGTTGTATTTCTATCTCATGAGTTGCAATAAGCTTCCATCGATAAGTTCCAAGTACATCGAGTGTTTCTCCGACGAGTCATCCGATGGAATTTGCTATCGCAAATATTCATACATCGATCGATCCATTATTTAGTGATTCGAGAACCATATGTGTGGTATAGAGGTAGATGATTTCTATATTTTTTCCAGCCCATACTTCCCTATTTTTCTCGAGAAAATCTTGGATCGCAATTTCATTAAAACTTCCCCTTCCTCATTGTATCCCGATCCTTATGGTTTCATCCTGTTTTTGAGAAAGGATTTTGTTTTGATCTCGTTTTGAAAGATACATCAGTTCCCTCCAGAGTGAGATGATTCATTCTGGATCTTTTTTTTCGTTTTTGCGAATAATTGCAAAAATTGATTCTTCCCTATCAGGATCATATATTTTCTGATTATTTTCTTTTTTCAAGACTCATACTTCGTGTGTGAGCTTCATCCTTTTTTGTAGGAGTGATAGAAGCTCTTCATCGAGTCAGTTTATGTCTTTTCTGAGATTTTCGAGTGTTTCCATAATCTATTTTTTAAAAATCTTGTACCATATATATATTCCGATAATCACTATAGAGATGATTCCAACTTCATTTCCATATTTTCCGACGACTTCTGTCATCGTATCTCAGAAAAAATATCCAAGTCCTACGAGTATCGCACACCATAGTGTTGCACCAAGAAAGGTAATCGTGATGAAAGGTATGATTTTCATACGAAATATCCCTGCTGGAATTGAAATTAGGTGACGCACCACTGGGAGAAGTCTCCCGATAAACGTATAGAGTTGATCGTTTTTTAAGAAAAGATCTTCAGATTTTTTATATTTTTCTTTGGTGATGAGGATATATTTTCCATATTTCTCGAGAAATGGTTTTCCGAGAAATCTCCCGAGCACATAGTAGTTGATGAGTGCTCAGAATACTGACCCAAGTCATCAAACGATGATTGCTAAAAAGGGGTCAATATTCCCAGAAAGTGCAGAAATCCCAGCAGGAATCATCACAAGTTCCGATGGAACGGGAAATATCGATGACTCAAGAGTCATAAGAAAGAAGATCGCCGTATAGTCGATCGTCTGAAAAAATCAGAGAATCTGAGAAATAAATGCGTGCATATGATAAAAAAAGTAGGATGATTGTATAAAAAATCCCCTGTATTACAAGGGATTTTCTCTGCTTATATTGAGATGATTAACATCCTTTTTTCTTGAGCCAAGCCACAAGTTCTTCGATCTTTACCGTTTCTTGTTCTCCAGTATCTCGATCCCGTACCGTCACTTCCCCTCTTCCATAGGCTTCTGGTTCAACACACAGAGCATACGGGATTCCCATCTCATCAGCCCTTTGATATCGTTTTCCGATCGTTCCTGCTTCGTCGTATTCACAAACAAACTCTTCAGAAAGAAGATTGTAGAGTTCATTTGCTGGTTCTGAGAATTTCTTAATCAACGGATAAATAGCGACTTTTATCGGAGCAACTGCAGGGGCAAATCGCATGATCACCTTTGATCCCTCTTCGGTCGTCACTTCATCGTAGGCATTTGCGAGCGTTGCAAGAAAGAGTCGAGTGAGTCCAACTGATGGTTCGATCACGTACGGGATATATTTGGTATTATTGAATGGATCGAAGTATGAGAGGTCTTGTTTTGATTCTGCCATATGTGCCTTTAGATCGAAGTCCGTACGATCCGCGATTCCCCAGAGTTCTCCCCAACCAAATGGAAAGAGAAACTCGATATCTGTAGTCGCTGCTGAGTAGTGAGAAAGTTCTTCTTTCTCATGATCTCGAAGTCTGAGTGATGATTCCTTCAGTCCGATCACTTCCACAAGAAATCGTTTACACTCATTTTTCCACTCTGCATGGAGTTCGAGGTGTTTTCCTGGTGCTACACTTTCTGGCTCACAGAAATACTCGATCTCCATCTGTTCGAATTCACGAGTACGGAAGATGAAGTTTCCTGGAGTGATCTCATTTCGAAATGCTTTTCCGACCTGTGCAACTCCAAAAGGAACTTTTTTTCTCGAAGTTCGAGCAATATTCGGGAAGTTTACAAATATTCCTTGTGCTGTTTCAGGGCGCATATAGACAACCGTAGAACTGTCTTGTGTGATTCCTTGATTCGTCTGAAACATGAGGTTAAATTTGCGAACATCTGTCCAATCTCCTACTTCTCCAGTATTTGGATTTTTAACCTTTTCTCCGCGCATCACCGATGCCTGTTGTTCAAGTGGCCATGATTCTGGAACGAGATTGACGACTCCGTATTTTTCTTTGAGTCATTCTGCTTCGTTTCCGAGTTTTTCGATAAGATCTTCGAGAAGTTTATCTGCACGAAATCTCTCTTTTGTATTTTTATCATCGATGAGTGGATCAGAAAATCCTCCCACATGTCCAGAAGCTACCCATACATTTGGATTCATGAGGATCGCAGCATCTAGAAGGGTCATATCTTTTCGTTTTTGTACGAAGTTCTTGATCCAGAGATTTTTTATATTTTCCTTCAAAACAGAACCGAGTGGACCATAGTCCCATGAGTTGGCGAGTCATCCGTAGATTTCAGAACCTGGGTAGACGAAACCTTTTGTTTTTGCAAAGGTCACGAGTGTTTGCATATCAGCCATAAAGAAGAAGAAAAGAAGATAAAAGTTGTTTTCCTTGTATAAAAAAATCCCCAAGAAAAACAAATGTTTTCCTTGGGGTCCTGATTGCTCATGGACGGTTCCACCCAAGTTCCTCGAAAGAGGCAACTTCATTGATTCTTTTTCCTCCCTCGTTTTCCAGGCGAGCTCATCAGAAAGAGAATATGGGATTCAGTATATAGCTGAGTTTTAAAAATGCAAAGATTTTTCGAAAAAAGTATGCAAATATTTGCATAAAAACAAATTTTGTGAAATAATAACTCATATTCCATTGAAATTCACTTTTTATTTCTTCTCACCATTTCTATGACTTCTTTTGCTAGCTCAGCTTCTCCTGATCTTGTTCACTGGCATGATGAAAAACCAGTACATCTTATGAGTTCCAAGATTTCCCAAAGTGTTTCTGAGGCGGCAAATGACGCTCTCTATAGTGTAGAACAACTTATCGCTACGAGTGAAGATTCATTCCAGAAAATTGCGGAACGTTTTGGTATTGCTCCTTTTGCTCATCAGATTTCCAATAAGGATATCGACTGAGTTACTTTCCGATTTTATCCAAAGCACCGATTTCTGGAGATCCATCGTCCTCATCAGAAATACGCGACCAGCTTCCCTGTCCAACTTGCTGCATAATTATTTACTATCTATTCTATGGCAACAATCGAAAATAATAAGGAATTTCCAAAGCCTGATATCGTTGATTATACGGTACAAAAAAATGGAACTATTTCAGATATACTCTCGGCATTCGGTGTGAAACTTTCGAAGTTTACTGAAAAAGTCACAAAAGATGGTCAGACTTTTTATGATGTTCGCGAATGAGAATCATTCCGTTTTGTAAAAAACAAAGATGGATCTGGTGATGTATACCGTAATTCTCAGAAACTTGTCCACCTCGAACGCAATGACATCTTTCAGGATATCGAAAAAATAGATGCTTTCCCAGGACTTACCCTCTCAAAGAAAGGAGATGGATATGTCCTCTTAAATCAAAAAGGTCCATTTATAAAAAATGCCGAAATCCGTGTATCATTTCAAAATCTTGATGCTTTTAAGGCGGCAGTTACAAAAATGAGTGGACCATTTATCATCGAATGCGGAGCGAGACAATCTCAATATGATCTCAGTTGTGATATTGAGAATTATACAACTCCTTCTGGAGCTCATCCATTTCCTGGAACCGTCTCTCTTCAGTCTGAACATTTCCTTGATTTTCTTGCTACGGATGTTGATATGAAAGAAGTCAGAAATCTTATGGATATCCCATCATCTATCTCCCCAGTACTCCTCGCAACCGCATTTGCAAAAACTCTCCCACTCAGAGTCAATCAATAGTTTGAAATATTTCTGGTTGCTTTTTCCTTTCTTTTCTTATAATGAAGGAAATCTAACAACCAATATGGTCGCACAACTTGGTACGCGTACATCATCTTTCTTCCCGACGATTTCGTAAGGTTTTTTGATATGTATACAAAATTCCCCGCGAAATGTGGGGAATTTTTATTTATTCACTTGGTTCTTTTATTTTTCTCATCATTTTGTTTTATGAAACGATTTCTTACTTCCCTTCTTGTTTCTCTTTTTTTGATGGTTCCAGCCGTTTCATCGGCGACCGTTTCTGGAGAGGTATTCCAGAAAAAACCACAAAATATAACTCAGTCTCCCCAGTATATGAAGGATAAAAGATGAATGTGCTATACAATGGTAAAAGGGAAAAAAACAGGAAAACTCGTCAAGAAATATGTTGATAAGAAACTCTGTATCAAGAAATAATTCTTAAATCTTTATATGAAAAAATATATTATTATCCTCGTACTGGCTCTTATTGCTCTTGCGAACGCAGCCTATCTGTCCTATGAGTCTTATCAGTTCTGGTTCTCTGCGAACGCTGATGCCCTGAGAAATATGCCCTGTGATCTCACTGCTCATCTCTCTTGTAGTGGTATCCTCTCGAATCCTCGTGCCCTTATATTCGGCATTCCCTTTCCGATGATTGCCCTTATAGTGTATCCGATCATATTCTGACTGGCACTTTCTGGATATCTGAGAAAATCCCTCACAGAAGCAAAAATCCTTACAGGACTTGCTTTTGGTGGTATGTGTTTCAATAGTTATGTCATCTCACAGGAATACATCATCTCTGTATTTTGTCCCCTTTGTGCGATGTGTAGTATTATTATAGTGAGTATATTCGTTCTCTCCATCTCTATCTGGAAAACGAAAAAATCATAATCACTTCTTATATCACACGTACGTTCCACCTTTCATAAGAAGTGATGAAGCATAACTATGATATCGATCCTCTGAAAGTGATTTATCTGAAAAAAAGTCAATTATACTTCATTTTTAAAGGACTATTCACGATTTTATTTCCCATGCAATCTCAAAATCTAAAAACATCCATCATTTTGTATGATGACCGATTGGAACTTAGACTTGACTCAAGTCAGGATACTATTTGGGCAAGTCTCGATGAGATTGCTCATATTTTTGGGCGTGACAAATCGGTGATATCAAGA
>JAGOMW010000028.1 GCA_017993345.1 Candidatus Altimarinota bacterium
TCCTGCTCCTGCTCCTGCTCCTGCTCCTGCTCCTGCGCCTGCTCCTGCTCCTGCTCCTGCTCCTGCTCCTGCTCCTGCTCCTGCTCCTGCTCCTGCTCCTGCTCCTGCTCCTGCTCCTGCTCCTGCTCCTGCTCCTGCTCCTGCTCCTGCTCCTGCTCCTGCTTCTGCTTCTGCTCCTGCTCCTGCAGAAAATACGGATGAGTATGCAGATCTTCGAAACAGTCCAAATAACCTAACACGAGCAGAGGCTCAACAAGTAGAGGCATGAACTCATTATCTTCAAAATTTTCAGAAATGAGAATATAGAAATCATAGTTTTGAGATAAAGTGAGATATAATTGATTCAAATATTATAAAAATAGAGAAGACCGGAGATTCCTTAATTTTTATAGCCCAATGATGAGAAAAAATCAACTTTCAAATATCAGAAATCAATACCGCAATTTCATCAGGAATGAAAACCCTCTCGAAACCAGATGGACAAACACTACTGATCAATACAATTCCAGAAATAAATCGATGATATAGTCACCCACCTATAAGTTATGGAGTTGACTGAAATCAAAGCCAATATCAAACATCATATATACATATTGATTGAAAGCCTGTACAGAATAATCAAAACATACAAGGTTACTCTGGGAATGGCTCCAATAGTCTAAAAATACAAGGAACTACAACTTGAAGTGTAGAAATGTATAATTGACCAAAATAATTTTTGTTTCTCATTTTCCGTTTTTTCTGTACAATACTTCCAAATTTTTGGAAGTATTTTTACTTCTCTTTTCTGATTCTTCTTCGTCTCAATTATGTCTCTCTACACCAAATATCGACCGAAAGACTGGAATTCTGTGATCGGACAGGACTATATTACCACAATACTAAAAAATAGTCTGATCAGTGGACGTATTTCTCATGCGTATCTCTTTCATGGATCTCGTGGAACCGGGAAGACGACGAGCGCACGTATCCTCGCGAAGGGAGTGAATTGTCTCGATTTGAGAGATGGAAATCCCTGTCACGAGTGTATCCACTGTCAGGCTTTCGATAATGGAACCATGCTCGATGTTATTGAAATCGATGCTGCAAGTAATACAGGAGTCGAGAATATCCGAGATCTCATCGAAAAATCGAGATTCGAACCCAATCAAGGAAAATACAAGATCTATATCATCGATGAAGTACATATGCTCTCAACCGGAGCATTTAATGCTCTTCTTAAAACTCTCGAAGAACCACCAGAGCATGTAAAATTCATCCTTGCAACGACAGAAACCGAGAAAGTTCCAGAAACGATTCGATCTCGAACACTTCGATTTGATTTCAGAAAAATCGGGATGGAAGATATACTCGGACGACTTGAGTTTGTCTGTAAATCTGAGAATATAATCGCCGAAACCGAAGCACTCCAGATCATCGCGAAGTCCGCCCGAGGATGACTCAGGGATGCTCTCACACTTCTCGAACAGAATGTCATCGACTCAGAAATCCGTACCGAACATGTCAGATATACACTCGCTCTCATCGAAGAAACCCTCATCGATACAATCATCGATCACCTTCTCTCTGGAAATACTGCCGAGATTCTCAGGATTATCGAGAGACTCAGAGAACAACACGTTCAGTCTCGTTCATTTTTCGAACAACTTCTCTACCGTCTTCATGATCTCATGATCATCCATCTTTCGAGTGATCAGTTTTTCGTATATGAAAATATCTTCTCCCAGATTGAGGAAGCTTATACAAAAGTTCGAAGCATCCCTGATGGGATGATGCTGGTCGAGATCACCCTTCTTGTCATCTCTAAATGATGAAAAAAAGAAATCCATACCGAAAAAATACAAAACCCACTACCAGCTTCAAAAATAGAGATCAAAAAAGAGGAAACCAAAAATGTACTAAAAGAGAAAATAATCACTCAAGAAAAAGAAGAAACTCCCCTAAGTGAGAGTAGTTCACCCATAAAGAATCACTCCTCTTCCAGAAACATCGAATCTGAGAAAAACACTGAAAAATGATCAACATCATCAGAAAAGCCCGTGGTTAACTCAGAAAAAAACAGTACTTTTTCTTTTCCACTTCTTTTGAATACTCTCAAAACGACGACAACTGGTCTCTCTACTGATCTCAAAATGACGAGATTTAAAACTGAAAATGAATCCCTGATTCTTACATTTTCAAAAAAGTGGAACTTCGATCGTGTCAATACTCCAAAAATAAAAAGCACCATTACTGATACTCTCTGTAGTCTTTTTGGGTGATCTTGGTCAGTGATATGCCACCTCGAGGAAGGGGGTGGAAACCTCGTACACATTGCAGACGATATATTCTAAACTCTCTCTATGACTCCATTGCGTTCGCTCTATCTTTTTCTCTTTTCAGCACCTTTTCTGAAAAAATTCACCGCCTATGGACTCCTCATCATGATCGGATACGCACTTTCAGATTTTCTGATTTTGTTTTTCATGACATTTCTCTTTGCATATATTTTCCTCGAAACAGGCACTTTCTTAGCAAGAAAAATACATGAATGGTGAATTGCTGGAAAGCCAGATCGAACACACAGAATCGCGAGAAAGTATGCAACTACCAATATCGTAGTCACACTTTTATATATATTATTTGTATGAATCGTTATTTTCATATTTGTGAATATTCTTCCACAAATCGGAAATGAACTGAAATGGTTTCTTAAAGATGCACCACGTATAGCTACTCAAGGTCAAGATTTTATAAAACAAATTGAGGAAAGTACTTCGATCGATCTGGGAATTAATGAGATGATCGGACAAATTATGAGCTCTGAGAATTTAGAAAATATATGACAAAAAGCATTTTGATACATTGCGAATGCGGGGATATTCTTTACAAAGTTCCTTATTTCCCTAGTACTCTCCTATATTTTTATTATCGATCGCGTCCGTGTTGGGAACTTTCTCAGTCGCATCCGAAATGGGAATTTTCGGTTTCTTTATGATGAATGGACCATTGTAGCTAAAAAAATTGGAAGTGGATTCTGAGTTATTTTCAAGGCCCAATCCCTCATTGCCTGCGTGAATGCTATCCTTACAACCATTGGACTGATCATCATTAGTATAATGCAGGGTGGACATATGTTTCCATTTATTTTTACACTTTCATTGATTGTATTTATTTGTGGATTTATTCCTGTATTTGGAACATTTCTCTCAGGGATTCCGATCTTAATCATTGGTTACGGATATGGATCAGGCAATGGAGATGGCATGAGTATAGTGATAGCCTGTATCATCATGATCACGCTGGTACACATTGTAGAGGCCTACTATCTGAATCCAAAAATAGTATCATCGTATGTTCACTTTCCGATTTTTATAACTTTTTTGATTCTCCTAATAGCAGAACATCTTTTTGGCCTCATCTGACTTCTCATAGGAGTACCTCTTTTTTCTATATTTATGAGTATTATCGAAGATATCGACAATGCCATAGATCGATCAAAAAAGAAAAAAAATACCCACCTTCCTGACACTTCCACATAATCTATGATCGAATTATTTTTATCATCTTTGAACCAATTTCAAAAAAAAGAAACCACCCTTCCGAAAATAATTATTGTTTATGGACCGACTGCTTGTGGAAAAACCGCACTCTCGATCGAACTAGGGAAATACCTAGATACCGAAATCATCTCTACTGATTCCAGGCAGATCTACAAAGATATGGATATCGGAACTGGGAAAATCACGGAAGAAGAAATGCAATGAATCCGTCATCATATGCTCGATATTATCTCTCCCACAGAGATATTTTCTATGGCAGAGTTCGGGAAAACATCTCTTCCCATGATCGAAAAAATAGTTCAGACATGAAAAATACCCATTCTCTGTTGAGGAACGGGACTGTATATTGACTCCGTTCTCTATGAGATGGCAATTCCTGATTCTGAACCGGACTGGAAATACCGGGAAGAACTCGAAAAAATACGAATAGAAAAAGGAAATCAGTTCCTCTGGGAAATGCTCTTTCGAGTTGATCCACTCTATGCAAAAGAACTCGAAATCAATAATTTTCGTTATATTATGCGTGGACTCGAAGTATTTCGAGAAACAGGAAAATCCAAAAGAGAATCCAAAAATACAAAAAATCTGCGATTTGATCCACTCTTTATAAGCCCATATAGTGATGAAAATCGAGAAAATCTCTATAAAAATATAAATACACGAGTTCTCGGTATGTTCGAAAATGGACTCGAAAAAGAAGTCTGAAAACTTATAGAAAAATACTCGATAGACTGTCCAGGACTCAAGACGATCGGATATAAGGAAGTTGTAGACTTCTTAAAAGGAGAAACTAGTAGAGAGAAAGCGATAGAACTCGTACAGCAACATTCGAGAAACTATGCAAAAAGGCAGATCACGTGGAATAGAAAATATGAAAACACATAACCTCCCAACTTCAGGAGTTTATGTATAATTTCATCTGAGATAGATGATCTCTCCCTTCTGGGAAAGTGAGAAAATATCTGATGGTGGCTGATTACAGAATCAAGCATTGATTCACTCTATTTCTGGAAAATAGTTTCTTGCCTCATTATAAGTCTGTGCTTCAGATAGTCCAGATGGATTAGCAGATGTCAGAAAAAATGGATATCTTCAGTTCATATCATCCGTAATGAGTCATCAAAGACAGACCTTCGCAACTCGAAGAGATATCTTTGAGTACAGTGATTTATCGAGAAATTCGGGAAGAGAAAATTCAGGATTTCGAACACCGAGAAAACTCCATGGATGTGGATAATTTCTCAGAAACTCGATCTGCTCATCCGATATTTCGATATATTTTTTCATATCAGGATAATCCTCGACGAGAAATGCAAGTGGTTTCGAAAAATCTCGACCTTTGAGTCGATATATTGTTTCATAGTCATCTTGAGTGAATTCTCAAGCGAGACCATAGCAAGTATCAGTCGGCATTATTTTTATCATGCTTCCAATATAAAAAGAAATTGGTTTTGTCAAAATTTTTAAAAATTTTGACAAAACCTTATAAAAGTATTATAGTATACATGGTTAAGTCAATTTGGTTGAGTTGATTTTTTATTAATCTCCCCATTAGATTTAACTGGTGGGGGAAATTTCTGGAGATGATTATGGAAACTGATTCGTATGTAGTGCACGGAATATGTATCGAGGGAACTTACCATGTGAAAACATCAGGTACCTTAGTTACACTCAGTAAAAATGGTATTAATCTCACATTTGCTCGCTGTGTGTTCGAGGATGCGATGAGCACATTAGGATATGATCCTAATAAGATATCAGTAACGATACGAGATAATCCAAACAAAATGGAAAATCTAGATATTATGATATCAAAAGATACTCAGGTAACGAGAGAACATGTAGGCAATACGACTACGATAATAGAAGGGAATCCATTACAAAAAAATGGAATAATCCTATCTATCTTTGATCCCACGAATAGCTTTCTATTCTCTTAGAATAGATAACCCCCTACCAAAAAAAGTCATTACTTTCGAGTGATGGCTTTTTTATATAAAGATCAATTAGAGAAATAAAATTTATGAGATGACTCTATATTTTTGTAAAAAAAGGAGCGGTATCAGGAAAAGGAAAGAGAAGAGTCCAGCAGAGAATAATAAAGCAGTTTGGAGACTATAGAGATCACTTACCCATCAGACGATCGGTCAGATAATCACAAAAACCATACGAAATGCAAGTGCCTGCACTGAAAGTACGGTTGCTCGTATTTCAGAAGAAATACGATGATTTATATAATCTATAAGAATCACTGAACCAAATCCTCTCGCCATATAAAAACAAAATACGAAAACGAGCGCAAAAAGAGAATGAAAAATACCAAGCATAAAATATCCAAAGAGTGGAAGAAATGCGAGGAGAAAAAATGAATTTCGCATTCCGAGTTTCTTCTCAATAACGTGTGCAAGAAGGGAGAATGGAACCAGTGAAAGTGTAAACACACTCCAGAGAATACCAAAATAAGCAATCGGAACTCATACCTGAGTAAAATAGAGCTGAAGCATCCAAGTCATCACGAGTGTCGATGCTCCAAATACTCAAGAAAATAAAATCAACCACTTCACTTCTTTATGGTCATGGAGTGAGTATTTCACGATTCAAACTATCCCCTTCCATATACCATCATGATTCTGAAGTTTATGATGTTTTGGTTCAGAAAGCAAAAATCACAGCGGGATCGAAAAAAGAAGAAGTAGAAACTGGACAGAGAAAGGAAGTGATAAGCTTATACTCGCAAGGAGTCATCCACATATAGCAGCAAAAGCTTCTGATCAACTAGCAATCGACTGAAAATATCACTGTATTTTCTTATTTTCGTCTACCCGATCCTCATCTAAGAGGGTATCATACAGAAGGGCTGTATCAGCTCCTGAAAGGAAACTCGAACCAAGACCAAGAGTGATCTCAGCGAGAAGAAATCCATAAAATCAAGTCGCAAGACAGTAGACCCCCATACCAAGAGCACCGAGAATCAGTCAGACAATAATACTCTTTCTTCGTCACATAACATCGGCAAAATATCCAGTTGGAATCTCGAAAAGCACGACCGAAATAGAAAAAATTGCTTGAATCAGAAATATCTCATGAAGAGAGAGTCCATGTGTTGTATAAAAAACCGTGATGATCGGCATAATCAGAAGAAACCATCTGATCGCACGAATACAAAATAATTTCCAAATATTGGATCAAATTTTCATAAAACTACATAAACATAAATCCTAAAATCAGGTTCAGAATCGTAAACCAAAACATATACCCACGAGGAGTGATATCTTTGAGATAGTTCGCTCAGAAATGAGAAATAATGAGAGTAAGGACAGTACTCCAGAGAAGGTGTGTTGGATTAAGATTCATATATTTAGAGAGTTTCTTGGATAAGATTCCTGATTTTTAGAGCTTTTTCAAAGTGATCAAATCGTTTCTCAGTTATCCACCACGTAGCTACTTCCTGGAGTGTTTCTGGATCTGTATTTTTATTTTCGAAAAATGCATAAAATGAGAGTCCGACTCATTCTCACTTCTGAGAGATCTTTTCATCACAGATTTTCATCATCTTCTGTTTGACTATATGATTCATTATTTTTTGATTAGAGTATCTCATACCTCAGCCCATCTATATCTCAGGCACCGAGAAGCAGTATTACAGAAGAATCTGGATTTTTCTCATCATACTCTCAAATCCATTTCGCTGTATTCTTGAGACCATCACCAAAAATAACATTAACTCCATTATTTTTAATTTCTGTAATCAATCTCTCGACTGTCATCCACTCGACATCTTCTTTTTTATCTCGAGAGAAATATATATTCGGGATAATAAGCGTATCAACATCTGAGAAGCTGAGAGCAAACTCGGACAGGAGTTCTCGTGTCCGCGAATACTGGTGTGGTTGGAAGATAACGATAAGTTTCTTCTCCGAGTACTTCTCTTTGATTGCATGAAGCGTCGGTCTGATCTCATTCGGATGGTGTCCATAGTCAGACATAAGCATATTCCCATTTTTTGTTGTTTTGACAATCTCGGAACGACGCCAAGAACCTTTATATGACTCGAGTTTTGGTACGATAATCTGATCTTGCATTCCGAGAAGTCGTCAGACCGCATAGGCAAGATAGGCATCCTGAAGGAGATGAGAACCTGGAACTTGAAGGTGGATTTCTGGAAGATCGAGGGATTTTTGGACCGTATATATTTCTATCTGATCACCCACTTTTTCCTCAACACGAGGAAAATAGATGATTTTACCATTTCCGACGATGATTTTTTTCTCATCGGGAATCTGGAGTTTCTGAGAGTTCTCATCATCCATAGAGATAATAATAAATCCACTCGTCTGATCAACCATTTTCTGAAATGCAGAAAGATAGTCTTCAAGATCTCTGTAGTAGTCGAGATGATCGAGATCGATATTCGTGATCACGGTGATATATGGACGATACTGGAGAAATGATCGTTTATATTCACAGGCTTCGACCACAAAGTTCTCTGCTCCGATTTCGGTATAGAAGTTCGTATTTCCGAGTTGTGGAACCTGTGTTCCGATAATCGCCGAACAACCTGGAGAGGTTGGCATATAAGCAAAACTCCCCTCATCAGGAATCTCGATTGTCGGATTATCTTTATATTCATTTGCGAGCATGATCGTGGTCATAGCAGTCGTCGTCGACTTTCCATGAGAACCAGTCACTGCTATCCCCTGAGCAGAATTAAAAATCTCCCCAAGTGCAACAGGATATGAGAGATGACGAATAGAGAGATCTCTTGCCTTTGCAAGTTCTGTATTTGAATAGATCTGCTCTTCAGGCGTGAGATCTGGCTTCGTGATGATTGCCTCAGAATAGATCACGAGATCTGTCATATCTGGAAGATTCGCTGGTATATGTCCGATATGGATATCGAAACCCTCTCATCGGAGAGTATCGAGAAAAGGAGAATCAGCCCCATCAGAGCCAGAAACTATGTATCCAAGATGCTTGTAGTATCTCGCAAGAGCGGAAATACCGATTCAACCGATACCGATAACATGAAGGTGTTTTTGAGGATTTGTCATAAAGAAATTATAGATAAAAAGCAATTTTAGGC
>JAGOMW010000029.1:0-5720 GCA_017993345.1 Candidatus Altimarinota bacterium
AGAGGTTGACGAGAAATATCTTCTGATTATCCATAATCCAACGAAGTGAGAAAGGATTTTTCGGTTGACCGAGTATATTTCTGAGAATAGGAGAAGAGAGAAACTGTCAGACTTTATTCAAAATTGGACTCACCGCTTCAGTCATATTTGCTGGAGTCATTTTTCCAAATTCTTGAGTCCAAAATTGGACAAGAATCGGGTCTTTTATTTTTGAAACGATCTGATTTCGATAGGACTCATGAGTCAGGATCATGGGTATAGAGATCAGTGTTGTATCAGGAACCTGTAAAAGGGTCAAGATAGTATTTCTCAGAATATATTCGAGACGTGGTCACCAACTCTCAGCAAACATTTTTTTGAAGATCGACACAAGTCATCCAGCAACGATCGGTCTGAGTTCTGGATTTGGATTATCGAGCATATTGAAACCAATCGGAAATCCCTGATCAGCTGGATCAAAGAGAACGATATCATTGGTTCGAGATTTTGGTATGTTGGCGAGAATAGTCTCTACAAGGTCTCCATGAGGATCGATCACAGCAACTCAACGACCATTCAAGATATCTGTATAGATCATATTTTCGAGAAGGGTTGATTTTCACATTCCGGTCTTTCAGATAATATACACATGTCGAGCTCGATCGATCGGCTTGATTCCAAAGCCTTCTGTATTTCCACGGAAGTTCGCCACTCCGATAGGAGTATTCGGACTTTCCATATTCGGAAGGTTGTGTGGAACCTCGAATTTTCGACTCATCACCCAGTTTACTCCTGGGGTTTTTACATAGAGTGTTGGAAGATGAACAATCCCCGCAAGTTCAGTGGTATTCAAGATTGAAGCACTTTGTCAGACATGTCGAGATATGTCGATATATCGTTTCTTTTGTGTTTTCTTGATTTGAAAATAGTTCCCTTGTGGATTTGCATAGATGTTAAAACTTCCTCCTATTTCATTCAGAATAAGAGAATCACTCATCGATTCTCGAGCATTTTTTAGGAGTGATATATTTACCCCATAACCGTATGCTTCTGTTTTTATTTCATCCTTTGTGTGTTTTTCGTCATGTTTTTTTTGATCGTGTGTATCAGGATTTTGTGGATTTTGAAAAAGAAGTCAAAATAAACGAAAAATCAGTATTATCGGGAAAAATATCCAGGAAATATATCCGGAAGTATGGAGTAAAAACGGTTTGAAAAAATGAGGAATAATATGCGAGGAAAGAATCATCTTCTTATTTTCCGTTCGCCATATATGATCATCGAGAGGAGAAAAATCAATAACGATTCATCAAATATCTCATTTTGGGATTTTGACGAGAGAGCTCGTCAATGAAGAAAGTGGGTCAATCGAATCTTTTTCTGTTCGATCTTTGAGGTTTACATAGAGTTTGAGGGTTTTTTCATCGTGATGAGCCAATTTCACCTTTCGAACAACGAGTTCCATATCCGATGTGAGTATATCGACGCATTCTTTAAGTTCTATATCTGGATAGTGAGCATACAACTGGGATGTGAGAAATGAAGCATACGTAGGAGATGTCGAGAAGAAAAAACGAATCCGCCCTTCGAATGAAAGAATCTGAAAACGAAAAAAAGGCTTCTCTCAACGACGTGAAAAATACCACCAAGGTTTTCTATGAGAAAGACTATGATGGAGGGTTGAGAGCATCTCACGAGCAACAAAAACTCATTTTTCATTCGCGCGATCAACAGCTACTTCGTACGTGATGATTTTTGTATGAATAGACACGAGAGGAAAGAGAAAAAATGATTCTCTATCTATGATAACAGAAGCTTCAAAAAAAGACAAACATTTTCGGTTGCCAATTGCATCTAGATTCTTATACTTCGGTTCATGCAACTTCTATCACTCAGTACATCCTCTCTTTCTATCAAGGAAAATACCACCATTTTTGATGATGGCAGTATCGCTGATGCTGATATATATCTCTCTCCTGGCCTTGATGTTGGTTATGTATTTGTATCATCGGAAAATATCCTTACAAAACGTCGATTTCTTATCGGTTCTGATACTCTTTTTAATGGATATGGGATCTATATATGAACAGATATGGTTTCACAAATGTCCGTAAATATAGATGGTGACAATACAAAGGCAAACTTATCACTTCTGGCTCTGGCATCGGAAGGATCTCATATACAAGTCGATGGGATCGGAAAAGTAGAAATGGGATCGGAAAACATCACTCTTCGAGTCGATCAAACAAATATCCTTCTTGGTAATAAAACCTCAGTACAAGGAAAACCAGTACTCGAAATAGCAACAGATAGTATCAATGGTGGTCACTCATGTAAGGTGCACCGAATTTCTGGAGAAGCACTTTTCTACCTACAATCTCACGGAATCGACCAAAAAAGTGCAGAATGAATGCTCCTTGATGCAGAAATACGCAGACATCTTACTCCACTGGATGAAGAAAATAAAGAGAGACAGCAAAGAGAAATACAACAAAAATTGGGACTTCTAAAACAATAAACGATGCAAGAAAAAATCATAAAAGTATGTCATGGAAGAGCTTGTTCTGAGAGGTTTTCTTCCTATATATTTTCTCGACTCGAAGCGGATCGGGATTTTTATAGATATCCTGATGAAATCATCCTCGAAACATGTCTCTGCCAATGAAGGTGTAAAGAAGGTCCAGTAGTCGTCTATAACAATGATGTACAGATCTATCAAAATCCCGTAAAAGCCTCAGAACTACTGAGGAAAAAAGTGAACGAATGGAGGAGTCAGAAAAATAACCAAAAATAATTGTATGCCAAAAGTCGGATACGTCGCCATCGTTGGTCGACCAAATGCAGGAAAATCTACTCTTCTGAATGCTCTCATCTGAGAAAAGGTATCAGCCGTTTCTTATCGACCTCAAACAACTCAGAGAAGCATCCCTGGTATTTTTACAGATGAAGAAAACACAGTACAAATCGTCTTTCTCGATACTCCTGGAATCCATAATACGACGAGTGATGGGCAGTTTTGAAGCCAAAAATCCTTCGAAATCAATGAGCGAATTAATTCGGAAGCATTTGCCTCGCTCAGAGAAGCAGATGTGATCATCCGTCTTCTTGATCCAACTCGTCCATATGGTATCGAGGATGAGCGAATCGATGAGGTACTGAGTTTTCAAACAAAACCAATCCTCAGGATCGAAACCAAGCAGGACATGGATACAAAAAGTTATCCTCAAAAATGAGTCGATCTCAGGATAGACTCGGTTGCAAAGATCGGTTTCGATGAACTTATAAAAAAAGTATCTGAACACCTTCCAGAAGGCCCATTTCTTTATGATCCTGAGTACTATACTGATCAACCGATGGATTTGCGGATTCAGGAAGTGATTCGTGAGATCCTCTTTCTTGAACTCGGAGATGAGATCCCGTATGCTGCGTATGTAGAAGTCGCTGAGATCGAGGAACGCGAAGCAGGGACCGTCATGCAGAAACCCCTCAAATGAAGTGGTCCAGCAAAAGAACGATTTCTCAGTGAGATGCTCCGTATCCAAGCTTATATAAATGTCGAATCCGACTCTCAGAAAACTATCATCATCTGAAAAGGTGGAAAAAAGATAGAAACCATCGGAACTCGCTCTCGTATGATTCTCGAAGATATCTTCGATAAAAAAGTATTCCTCGCACTTCGTGTGAAGGTTCATAAGAACTGGAGAAAAGATGAAAAGACTCTTGAAAAACTCTTTCCCAAAAAATAATCCCATGGTAAACTACGATGAATTCGCAGAAACATTTTCCAATAGTCGAAAAAACCACCCCTGGCCAGAGGTGGATTTTTTCTTAAGTGAAATGCAAAAGTCGTGAGTGAAGAGTATCCTTGATATCGGATGTGGAAATGGACGATTTATCGAACAAGCAGAGAAAGAAGGATTCTCGATTTGAAAATATCTCTGAGTGGACAGTTCTCTTGGGATGATCGAACAAGCAAGAAAACTCCACTGAGAATACCGATTTGAAGTCGGCGATATGTCAAAACTGGAAAAGTGGGGAGATGCAGAAATGATCTGAAAATACGATGTCATCCTTTTTCTTGCATCCTTTCATCACCTCGAAAACAGAGAAGACCGACTGCAAGTACTCAGAGATATCAAACCATACCTCGCACCTCATGGTCAGATCTATATGACGAACTGGAATCTTCTCGAGCAAGAACGCTATACAAAAAGTCACCGTGGGGGCGGTGACTTCGATATCAAAATCGGGGAATATACGAGATACTATCATGGATTCACTCTCTTAGAACTTGACTCACTTTTTCGAGAATGTGGATATACCATCATGGAAAATCGAGTTTTCGAAGGGGGGAGAAATATCGTGAGTAGGGTGAATATTTAAGCTGATGGAGTAAGTGGAAGTGTTGGTTTTACATTACAACTATTTACATATTCTCAAATTTCTCTGGTGGTGTTTGTTCCGAGAATACCATCCTGACCTACCGCCTGATCGATCGCTTCCATTCCAATAAGTTGTTGAAGTTTTCGAACATTTTCGGGAGATGGGGTTATTAATACATCTTTCATCATGTTTTGTGCATCTTCAGGTATATTTATGAGATTTGTATTCCACTCATTCAACACATTTTGCCATTCAGAAGATTGCATCCAGCGTTTCGAGATGTTCTCTCTTCGTTTTTCAGTAAGGATAACGTTCTCACTTGCAGCGGATGAGCGAGTAGTATTGAGAGAGGAGGCAACTGGATTTGCGAGTTTTTCACAGTAAATTGCTGTAGCCTCAGGAGAAACAATGTCTACCGCCGTTGGTACTGGTGTATCACGTTCTACATCTTCTGGTGAAACTCCAGCAACAATCTGCTCTTTTTTATGGCACTGGCTCAATCCAAGAAGTATCAATCCAAGAAGTCCAGCAATAGCGGCCCATTTTTTCCAGTTTGAGGGAGAGGAAAGAGCTTCTTTAATTTTCCCAGAATCACCACTCGCAAGGATTTTCCCAGCTTCTGGATCTTTTTTCCCTGCCATATCGGCAATTCGATTTCCAATTGCATCCGCATTAGCAACAGCTACTACTGGATCTATTGCTTCAGTTGGTTTCTGAGTTTCTGCACTACTGTTTTTAGGTGGTTGAGTTGTTTCAAATTTAGAAGAAATACCTGGAATAATGGGAGCAACGGGTATAACAACATCAGGTTTATTTGTTTTTCCTATTGCTTCTTTTAGTACTTGTTCATCAGACATATTCTTTATACGTTCTTCAGCTTTTCTGAGTTCTGCGAGGACATTTGTATTATCCCCGAGACGTGAGCGAATAGCTTGTTTTCGGGCTTCAATATCAGAGAATTTTTGTAATTTCAATGCATCTTCAGCTTGAAGTTTTTTCACCTGATGTACCATATCCACATGACTCTTTCTATCTCCAAACATTGGATTTTCATGGAAGTTTCCATTTGGTTGCATTTTTTGCCAACCATAATAGTTTCCATCTTTCACATACTTCCATCCAACTCCATTAAGAGAAATCATATCTCCTACTTCTGGTTTTTGGATCATTTGATCTGTTGTACGTTCAATAGGCTTTGGAACTGGAATTTCATAACGAGACACTGAAGAGGTTTTCACCTGATGTACCATATCCACATGACTCTTTCTATCTCCAAACATTGGATTTTCATGGAAGTTTCCATTTGGTTGCATTTTTTGCCAACCATAATAGTTTCCATCTTTCACATACTTCCATCC
>JAGOMW010000029.1:5820-8518 GCA_017993345.1 Candidatus Altimarinota bacterium
AACTCCATTAAGAGAAATCATATCTCCTACTTCTGGTTTTTGGATCATTTGATCTGTTGTACGTTCAATAGGCTTTGGAACTGGAATTTCATAACGAGACACTGAAGAGGTTTTTTGTGCTTCAATATTTCTAGCAGGTTTAGTGCTATTTATACTTTCATTAACAACTATCCCCTCATTTTCTCATTTTGTTTCCGATCGAGATGTTGATTTTGGAGTCTGATTTCCACGAAGAAGGTCTGATTCTTTTATTCCAGTAGAATGACTTACACCCGTTAGATCGTCGATGCGTCTTTGTGCATTTTGATCAACCGTATTGGATCGCGAAATTCCCAAAGATTGAGGAGCAATATCTTGCTTTTTAGGTGTATTGGACGTACTCGGTTTATCCGTTTTAATAACGAGATGATTTTTATCATTCAGTGGTTCGAGTGGTGCTCCATGTGCTCTATCTACAGATTCTCCATGAGTTGTTTGAGTAGAGGAAGATCCGGCTTTTTGTTGCTCTGCGCTCGTCGTGTTTCCTTTTCTCTCTTTCCAAGTAGTATATTTCTGAGAAAGCTTTGGAAACAGATTCTCTGCTCCCTTCATACCGATACGAAATGCAAGTGCTGTATATACACTCTGCCAATCCCACTCAAGTTTTCAAGTTTCTGCAGCATGGAGTCACTGCATAACGGCTATATCCCCAGTAGTGAGTACAGTTGTTCCTATGGTAAATTTTGCAGCCGTATTCTGGATTCCAAATTTTTCTATAATACGAGCCTTTGCTGGACCAGTTACGAATTTTTCCATCCCACCAAAAGCCGCAAACATAACTGTATTTTTTGCAAGATCAGTGAAAAATCCATCGAATCCAGAATGCTCTCACTCATTTCGAAAAATACTCTTCAAAGCTGCATGCGCTGTGGTAAATTTCAGAGCTTCATTTCCATAACGAACTCCATATCTTGCACCCGTCAATGCTGCATCTGCTTTCACAACCTTATCAACTCATACGGCTGTATATCTTGCGGCAGTACTCGCTCACGAAGTGATTTTTGCACTTCCAGTTGATAAAGCAGCTCGAGCTCTTCTTCCCTCAGCAGCGAAACGTGCTGCATCAGTAGCACTTTTTACACTTCTCGCATTAGTAGCTACCTGTGCGAAGCGTGCTGTATTTGCAAGACCAGTAAGAAGTGTTCATACACCGGCCGTGAGCACAAAAGAAGCAAGCATAATCAGTACATCTTTTCCGATTTTTACATTTTCATCAGACCAATTCAGAGTACCAGAGAGTCACTTCATGTCATCAAAAGCACTAGCTGCATCACCAAGTCACTGAGATCCATGACGAGCAATATAGTCGGTCATCTTCTCCATGAAAAAAGCCTGATCCGCAAATCACTTAATCATCTTTTCACGATTATTTTGAATGCTAATTCTCTGTGGATCACCTTCAGGAATTGCCTGAAGAGTTTGATTGTAGAGATTTTCTCATTGTTTTCTCTTTGAAGCCATATAACTTGGATTGCTCTGAGCTTCAGAAATATTCTTCGAAAGTGCTATCTGTTCTGGAGTCAATCATGATTCCTTCAAACCCTCAGTCATATCCATCACCATTCCTTCTCAAGCTGAGCGAGTATCTCCGATACTACGAAGGGCATTATTGACTCATCGAGAAGTAAGCAGTGAGTCTATATTCAGATTGTTTTTATCCTTAAGTGGTTCACGCAGAAGTTGGACAGCTTTATCAAGTTGCCCTTTGATGAGGGCTTCATTGGCAAGACGGAGAATCCTCTTACTAAAATCTGGCTCACGCTGTTCATATGCCAGAAGAAATCTTTGAAGACTCTGAATCTGTTTGAATGTATCTGAATTCTCTGATATAACCTCCCCTGAAGTTATCGGACTGAAAATACGAGCAGCAAGCTGAGAATTGTTTCTGAGAATCTGTGTCAGAAACATCCGATTGGTCTTGTTTGTACCGCGAACAAGAGAAAAATCAGCAGATCCATCCGTATCCCAACCATTAAAAGAGACTCTGTCAAAAGTTCACCAGTAAGGAGAGTTCAATGGTTGTGTCTTCAGTGCTTGGATTATTTCTGATATCTTCGTTTTTGTTTTACTTACATCATCCGTAAACCACTTTGTTTCATGAGATCAAAATGCCTTCTCTGGATTTTTTTGGATTTCTGTTAATTGTGCAAGTGCAGAAGCACGTGCCAATTTTTCCTCAGGAGTAGCTTGGAGGTTTCTCAGTTCAGGCCATCTTTGCAGAGCATAAGCAGAGGGGTCCAGAGAACGAGATGATTCAGGATTTTGAAGTTTCGTGTTATGAAAACCGAGTGGGATTCTAGAGAGAAGAGTGTACATAGCCATATGAAATAATAATGACGAATAAATTACTTATATACTCTATCACAATCAACTATATATTGTCAAAATAAAGAAGTTGACAATATATCTAAATATTGCAAATAGACAATAAAGCAATACTCGCACTAAAAAAACCGGGTAAAAAATCCGGTTTTTTTAGTGCGCATGGGAAGAAATTATGCAGGAATCCCAAACTGAGCCATAAACTCTTTCTTCTTAATATCGGAAACTGGAAGAGCAGCGATATATTTTTTTGTAGCTTCCGTCGCTGACTGGGAAAGATATATGGACCCCGTTCTCCCACCAACTTCCTTCATCATCTCAGATATCTGATAAAAAG
>JAGOMW010000001.1 GCA_017993345.1 Candidatus Altimarinota bacterium
AATCTGAGAGAGACTTCTTTGTTTCATCTGAAAAATCTTTTGAAGTACGAATTGCTGTAAGTATTTTCTCTTCTCGCTCGAGAGCAATCATAAGGTCATGTTCATATCGAGCAATATCATCAGACTTAATCGGATCAAGGTATCCGGCAGAACCAGCAAAAATAATCACTACTTGTTTCTCGAATGTAACTGGTGAATACACATCTTGTTTAAGAATTTCCACCATTCTCTTTCCACGTTCGAGTTGTTTTTTTGTATCTACATCGAGATCAGAAGCGAACTGAGAAAATGCTTCAAGTTCACGATACTGAGCAAGGGAAAGCTTAAGAGTTCCTGCATTCTTCTTCATTGCTTTTGTCTGAGCAGCTCCACCCACACGAGAAACAGAGAGTCCAACATTGATAGCTGGCTTTATACCCGAATTAAAGAGTCATGATTCAAGAAAAATCTGACCATCCGTAATAGAAATCACATTGGTTGGAACATACGCTGATACATCACCACCTTGAGTTTCGATAATCGGAAGAGCCGTGAGAGAACCAGCACCAAGTTCATCGGAAAGTTTTGCTGCACGCTCAAGAAGACGAGAATGAAGATAAAATACATCCCCAGGATACGCCTCACGTCCTGGTGGACGACGAAGAAGAAGTGACATCTCACGATAAGCATTTGCATGTTTCGTAAGATCATCATAGATAATAAGCCCATGTTCTCCATTAAACATAAAGTATTCACCCATAGCCGCTCCAGCATATGGAGCAAGCCATTGCATAGCCGCTGGAGATGATGCACCAGCAGAAACAATAATTGTATAATCCATAGCACCCGCCTTTCGAAGCTCCTCTGCAATAGCAACGATTTTTGAATCTTTTTGACCTATAGCCACATAGATACATTTTACTCCATTTCATTTTTGGTTCAGAATGGTATCGATAGCAATCTGTGTCTTCCCTGTTTGACGATCACCAATAATTAATTCACGTTGTCCACGCCCAATAGGAACAAGAGCATCAATTGCCTTAATACCTGTCTCCAATGGTTCATGTACTGATTTACGACTCATAACACCAGTTGCAACATTTTCTGCTGGACGATATCCAGAGTTTTTGATTTCACCCAGTCCATCGATCGGATTTCCAAGTGGATCAACTACACGACCAAGAAGTCCTTCCCCCACTGGAATTTCAAGGATTTTTCCTGTAGCAGTTGCGAGCATGCCCTCAGAAACAGTAGAGAAACCGGAAAGTATAACCACTCAAACATAGTGTTCTTCGAGATTCATAGCAACTCCACGAGCTCCTGATTCAAAAGCTACTACCTCATTATAAGAAATATTTCGAAGTCATACGATCTTTGCAATACCATCCCCAAGATAGACAACTGTTCCAGAATTTACACGATCAGGTGAAAGCTCTACAGAATCAATCTGAGTTTCAAGTTGTTTAATAATATCTTGCGCGAGATCAATAGGAGAATGAGACATAATGGAAAAGTTAGAGATTTGAATTTATGAGAAAAAATATTCAAGGAGAAATCTATAAGTAAATTATAGATTTTAAACCAAAATACTTTCAAAAAATAAGCTAAACAGAAGGTTTTAAAAGTGTGAGAAATTTTTCGAGGGAGATATCCACAAGATCATCTCAAGCAAAAACTCGAATTCACCCTGAAATCTGTGGATTTTCTTTACAAGAAAGATCAGAAGGATGTTCTAATCAAGGAAATGCTTCCAAAAGACATTTATAAGCATATTCTTTTACAACTGACTCTTCGAGAGAGGGTGCATATTCAACTCGAACTTGGAGGGCTGGAAGATTTTTTGGATCAACAAGCTTTGCATGTTTTCAGATTTGCAGAAGAGAAAGACGGTATGATTTTAATATCTTCAAAGTACTCTCAAGATCAGATCGAGAATAATCAGAAAGATGGTTGATAGCTGGCATAAAAAATGGAAATTGGAATAGAAAGAGAGAAACCTAGAGTTCTATAGAGGCTGTATTTTTTTTCAAAAAATCAACGTTTGCTTCATTGTTTCCAAAAAGTTTTTGATTTAAACGAATAGCAATATCAAGAACTTTTTTCTTGAGCGTATCAGCCATTTCCTTTCTTTCAATATCGATATCAGCCATACCCTTAAGTCGAACATTTTCAGCATCGATACTTGCCTTATTTATAATCTCAGCCGCCTCTCCTTTTGCATTTTCCAAAAGAGTAGAAGTCATATTTTTTGCCTCATGACGAGCATCTCTAATGATTACATCTGCTTCTTTATGAGCATTGTTTACTATTTCTGCAGAATCAAGAAGTCGGGCTTCGAGATCAGCTCGTTTGAGAGACTCATCGTTCAAATACTTCATATATGGAATGAAGAAAAATTTACGAAGCACGAGTGCAATAATGAGGAAGTTAATTCCCTGTATAATAAACGATCAAAGATCAAAGAGAGTACCCATGAGGAAAGACGGTTAGAATATTTTGAAAGAATTCTCAAAAAAAGAGGTATTCAGAAATTATTTTTGGATAAGAAAAATCGAAGCAAAAGCAAGAAGACCTGGTACCTCACAAAGAGCGATAGCTGTAAGCATCTTAATAACGATATCTCCTGAAGCAGAAGGATTTCGACCGATAGCTTGCATGGCACCCATACCAATAAGTCCAACACCAATACCAGAACCAATAACACCTATAAGAGCAAAAGGAAGGAAATCCATAAAATGAAAAATAAAAAAAATAGAAACCTGAGAAGTGGTTACGGAGAGGAAGTATCCGAGTTCACCAATAAGCATCAGGGGGGAAAGATCATCTCTCCCCCCTAACCCTTAGTGATGAGAATCATCTGGAAAGGATTCTTGGATATACATAGACGAGAGGGTCATAAATATATATGCTTGAAGGAAAGCGACCAAGAGCTCAAAAAACCAAAATGGAAGAGAAAGGAACTGCCAAACTCCTGTATTCAATGAAGGAATAAGTGTACCAATATAGATAGCAACACTGATCAATATAGCACCTACAAATATATTAAGAAAAAGACGAATTGAAAGTGATCCAACCCGAATAAACTCACCCATAAAATGAAGCCAACCTACAAATACATTTACCACTTTTTCAGTCATCGTAGCTCATTCAAAATGAAAAAGATAATGTTTTAAATGTTTCACTGGACCTTTCAAATAAAAAGCTGTTATCTGAGCTACAAGAACTACGGTTAAACCAAGAACAAGGGTAGTACTAAAGTCAGAATATATAGGACGGAGATAATGTCCAAGCCACTCATGTTTCGAAACGATCACAAACCAATCAACAATGAGTCCAAAGATATTTCCAGCAAATACAACAAACATAATTCCTCAGAGAAGCCACATATAGTTTTCGGCTTGTTTCTGACTTCAGAGAAGTCCAGTAATATTTACGAGCATACGAGAGGTAATATCGAGTCCAAATGCCTTGGTTTTTGGAAATCTATCCGTACGAATCGCCACATAAAAAAGGGCAATAAGGGAAAAAATGATACCCATAAAAATCCACGTAGAAAAAACCGTATTGGTTATGTGAATATTTCCAACCATCCAATCACCAATCTCCGTTCATTTTGGTGCAGGTATATGTGGACCAGTTGCAACCTCTGTTGCAGATGTTTCAGAAAGTGTATTCATAAGCTTAAAATCGAGCGAAGTATATAAAAAAGCTTTTCTTTTGCAAGAGTTTTTGTTTCTTTTTACCCAACAATTCAATTAAAGTAACACAAAAATGCTTAAAAAATAAAGATGCCTCTCATAGTATTCTGAGAGGCATCTTTATGTTAAAAATTATTCTCCCATAACAACCAATCCCATCTTCTCAACAGAAAGATCTGATTCCTTGAGTTTATATTTTTGAATGGTTCCTTCTATATTCCCGAGACTTGCAGCATATTCATGAGCAAGATTGCCAAGAGTGAGAAGCATTCTTGGTTCCATTTTTTCAATCAAAGCAGCCGAAGCATGACTTGTAGGAGTGATGAGAATGTCGAGGTCACCTAAAAAATTCAACTCTTCAGAAGAAAGTTCAATCATGAGTGTTGGTATATATCAAACACGATATCCCTCTATACGAAGTTGATAAATCCTTACCCCATTTTGCTCATGGGCATAAGCAAGAAAACCACCTTTTTCATATTCCCCTGACATATCAAGAACAAGACCATCAACCTCTACAGAAGAGGAAAGAAAAGTAATAGTTTTCTTATCAGATTCAAGAGAAAGAGTATTATTTTTATAAAAAAATTCCATATGTATTTAAGATAATTATTGAGAATATAAGAAACAAGGAGTTGATCTAGATACTAAACATCTTACATGAAATGACGATTTTTTTCTAGAAAACCAACAACATCTGGCTTCAGAAAAACATTTTTTAATTCTTCAGGAGTAAACCATTTATAACCAATAAAACGTTCTTCACGACGAGGTCTTGGTTCCATTTTTCAAGTATACTTCACGAGAAACAAGGAAACTTCCTTATGGATAATCGGGGAACCTTCAAGATATCCAGCAATAAAGGAATAGGCAATTTTGTTCATAAACTTGACGACATGGAGGTCTTTTTCAGAAAGTCCCGTTTCTTCCGAGATTTCACGTAATGCCGTCTCCAAAACCGTCTCATCTTCTTCGATATGCCCCTTCGGAAGAACATACTCGAGTTCATCACGAGCATTCTTCCATGCGAGCATAAGAACTTGTATATGAGATCAGATTTTCCTATACACCATACCGCCAGCACTCTTTTCATGGAGTTCTGTCATGTGTGTAAATGATATTAAATAAAAGATTATATGGAGTATAGTGAGAAATCTGAAAAAATCAAAAAAGTCCATCCAAAAGTTGCATTTTCCCCGTTTTTTCATACGCTACACTGAAGTTCTGAATTCTTGATTTATTTTACAATAAATTCTCCATATTAATACGTGCAAGTAAAAATATGAAATAGTGTTCATATATAATTTCTAATCATTCACTCATGCGTTTTCGTATCGATACTGACCTTTTTCGAAAAGCTATTGAAACTGCAAGTCACGCAACTGGAACGAATAATCTCACTCCAATACTCGAAAACATCCTTATCGAAGCCGGATATAAGCGCCTTGTATTGACTGGAAATAACCTCGAAATGGCAATCGAATATATCATAGAAGACAACGTTGATATAGAGGCTGAGGGGAAATTTACTATTTCCTCAAAGTTTCTCACCTCTTATATAGCACTTGTGCAAGATCGTGAAGTAATAGTAGAGCTCGAAAAATGAGGAAGTCTCAGATTTACTACTGCGAGTAGTACAACAAAATTCAAGTGAGCAAGTGCTGAGAAATTTCCAGTCATACCAAATCTCATAGCCCAAAATCCTCTTAAAATCGATACGAAGGATCTGAGAACTGCTATCGATAAAACCCTTTTTTCAACAGCAGATGGAGCTGTTCGTCCGGTACTTGCAGGAATCTTTCTAAAACCAAGTACATCAGGACTTATTTTTGCTTCAACTGATAGCTTTCGTCTCTCAGAATTCATAGTAAAGACAGATATTGAAAACCCACCCCAAAGTGTGATTATCCCCAAAAAAACAGCCCAAGAACTTTCCCGTATCGTTTCTGATGAAGATGGCACTCCGCAGATTGAACTCTATTTTCATGAGAATCAACTTCTCGCAATTCGTGGGAATATACGAGTATCTTCTCGACTCCTTTCTGGAAAATTTCCTGATTATGAATCATTTTTTCCAGTAGAGTATAAAACAAAAAGTATTGTTCTTCGATCTGACTTTATGACGAGCTTAAAGCAATCCAATCTGGTTGCACGAGAAAATAATTATAATACACGAATTCGGTCAAAGCATGAGGGTATTATCGAAATATCAACTGGTGATACCGAAATATGAGCATCCAATATCTCACTCACTGGATCAGTAGAATGACAAGAAGATATTGTTGGAATCAACGCACAGTACCTCCTTGAAACACTCTCTGTTATGAGAGAAGATTATATAAGTCTTGAGTATAAGTCAGCACTTTCACCAATTATCATAAAATGAGTTCCTGCGGATGATGGAAAATATAGTTACCGACATCTGATTATGCCACTCAAGATATAATATATAATTATCTTATACCACCACCTCAAATATATTTATGATCAATCAACTCAATACTCTTGAAATCCGAGCAATTTCATCAATAAGTATCCTCCATACAGAGGAGTCACTTATAGAATATAAAAATACACTTTTAGGGAAAAGTGGAGAACTTACTATCATCCTTAAATGACTCAAGGATCTTTCTCCAGAAGATCGTGGCACAGTTGGAAAAAGGGCAAATGAAATCAGAGATAATCTAAATACCGCCTTCGAATGTCAAAAAGAAATTATAAAACGAGCATTTATAGAATCATTATTGTCCAAAGAAAAAGAAGATGTAACTATTCCCTTTCCAAAGAATCATGGAAGTTTGCACCCTATAACAAAGGTCCAGATGGACGTAGAAGATACATTTAGACGTATGGGATTTGATATATTTGAGTCGATGCAGATGACTACTGAATATCTGAATTTTGATGCGGTAAATATTCCAAAAACACATCCTGCTCGTGATATGCAGGATACTTTTTGGCTTGAATGAAATGGAAATGTACTCGCGACTCAAACATCTTGCATGCAAAATCTCATCATGAAAAATGAGAAACTTCCAATAAGAGCAATTATTCCAGGGAGAGTCTTTAGGAATGAAGACGTGGATGCAACTCATGACAATACATTTTATCAGATAGAATGAATCGTAATTGATAGAAATATAGGTATGTGACATCTCAAGTTCACAATCAAAACAATGCTTTCAGATGTCTTTGGTAAAGAGGTTTCAATACGTATGAGGCCTGGATACTTCCCTTTTGTAGAACCAGGAGTAGAAATCGATTTTTCCTGTCCATTCTGTAATGGCGATGGATGTAAGATATGTAAATGATCTGGATGGATTGAATTTATGGGGGCAGGACTTATTCATCCAAATGTTTTGAAAGAAGGATGACTGGATCCGAGTATTTATTCTGGATTTGCTTTTGGATTTGGACTCAATCGACTTGTAATGATTAAATATTGAATTCCTGATCTTAGGTATTTTATGAACCCAGATATTCGGTTTTTGAAACAATTTTAAGAAAAAATGGTTTCATATTTGCTCATTTGAAAGTTATTTGTTATAATAAAGCAAATAACTTTTTTATTATGAAACGAATAATGCTCGAAGAGCAGTTCAGAGAACTTTTTATTAGTACAGAAAATCAATATATCAATCTATTTGGACAAAAATATATAGGAAAATATTATTTTTTAGAAAACCTTAACAAAGAATGACTTTTTCCAGAAGAGAAAACCCTCTGGATTCAGAAAATAAAAAATCAATCATGGGATGATCTCATTATTGAAAATAATGAAGTGGAAATACTTATTTTTCAGTCAGAAGAGATAATTGATTTTTTTGAATTTCAATCATTTATAGAATCAAAAATGATTAATTGAAAAATTATTTTTACAACTGATCTACCGATAATCGAGATATGAGTAAGTAACTTTGAGATTTCTGGAGTCTATTTTCGTGAATTTTGTAAATATTCTGGTCTTGAGATAACAGTAAAGGAGCTTATGATTGGGAATATAGATATTAAAAAAGGGAATATACTTCTGGGTCAGTATATCCAAAGGGGATACTTTCCATCCCATCTTGATAAACCAGACCGTATTTTTTCTGACTTTGAAGAAAAATGTACAATTATGAAACAAGAATTATATAAAAAAGAATATAATGAATTTATGGAATTTCTCAGAACCTTAGCTATGAATACATGAAATCTCTTCAAGGCCGATCAGCTTGCAAAGATGCTATGAATTTCTCGGAGAAAAATCCATAAGTATATGGAGATTCTTTTGAAATATAATTCAATAGCTGCTATCTGACCATGGAGTGAAAACTCTCTCACTGAAACTACTCGGCACGTGAAAGTATATTTTACAGACCTCTCATTTCTCCATGCGCTCCTTGGGGATCTTCACTTTCAAGGAGCTATGAAAGAATGAGCAATCCAAAACTTTGTATACCTAGAACTCAGGGAAAAACTCTGAAAAACACATGATCTTTTCTTCTATAGAAAAAAATCATGAGCAGAAATAGCTTTTCTTCTTATTCATAAAGAAAGCTGAATGATTACACCTATTGAGGTTCACGTACGCGAAACCGATGTTATTTCACAGATACTTCGAAGCTTTGATGAATCATACCATGATCGAGTTGATTACTATATGATTAGCAATGAATCTCGCTATGGAAAAAAACAATTGAATGAAAAACCACTAATTATTATCCCACACCTTGCTATATAAAAATCCTACTTAAAGTAGGATTTTTAGTTTTATAAGCCAGTTTGAGAACTAGTCCCTGAGAGTGTATTTCCAGATCATTGTATAAAAGAATTCTTAAGATCGGACGGGGGTACAAATTTTGCTGGAGCAGGAAGTATAAATCCATCTGGAAGATCCGTAATTTCAAATAGTGCAAACCAACTTTGTCCAAGATATCGTGCTAAAACTGATTTTTGCTTTTCCAAATCATTTCACTGATCCAAGATTTCTTTTTTTATGTTTGCAAGTATAGGATATTCTGTATCAGCACCTTCATTAATTCGTTTAAGAATATAATTCTGACATTGTGCTAGTTTTTGATTTCTTGATATCTGCTTTCAATCTCTATACGTTTCATAATTTGTTCCGGCAATATCTACAAATTCATCATTTGTAAGAAGTTTTCATCTTCTTCTCTCTTCAATAGCAAATTGAAGACAGAAGTTATCAGTAGATACAAGTTTTAGGTTTTTAGCCGTCATGGTCGTAAGAAGCTTCTCGAATCGTGTAATTAAAGCGCGTCGAGGATCTTGATCGATAGTAGCAGCATTTAAATCTACTAAGAGATATTTGAGTCAGATTTTTTGCATGCGCTGTACTGTCACCTCAGGGGATGGATCGTAGAAATAATTTCAGAAAGCAAAAACAAGGCTATCATCAAAATATCGTGTTGAATTTTTATTAATCAAGTAAGTCATAAAAGTACCGATACGATAAATACCTCAAAGATTCTCTGTTTCTCTGCTTGGATAGAGAATATGGGAGTTCATATACTTTCCAAGAATCCTTAAGTCAGAAGAAATAGTAGCATTTCCTGAATTTTGATTCTGTAAAATAAATGCATGAAGCTGATCGAGTGGAACACTTTGAATTTTTCCAGAGGTAAGCAAATTGCTGATGTCAGGAGAAACGAGTTTTTCTTGAAAGTTCTTAAAAATATCTTCCGGATTCTTTATATTCATTGTTGCAATCGGAACAAGATAATCACTTCTGTTTGCAAAAATAGATTCATCTTGGGAAAGAATATTGTATTTATATTCATTAAAACCAGCACTCGCATAAGTACGCTGCATATAAACACTCATTTTCTTGATATCTCCTCACACGTCCATATCTCTTCTATCGACAAAAACATCGTCCATTCATGCCTTTGGTACATATTTTCAAACTACACCGAGATATGTATCTGAATAACCTCAACGGAGATTATTCCAAGCATGAGGAAATGCCGATCGTACAAAATACATTCCAATAACAAAGAAGAGGAGAAGCGAAAGAGTAAAAAAGATGGTAATTTTATTTTCATCTTTTTCATCCTCATCATCATATAAGACAAAACGAGATGCTGCAAACCCAATAATAAGAAAACATCAAAAATAAAATACTATTCCGTACCAAACAATTCCAAAAGCTGAAAGCCAGAAAAGAAAACCATATAATCCCATAAACATCATGATATCTCTGAATTTTGTATTCAACTCACTTTCTTTTCTTATATATGCAAAATGGCTTGATATAATAATAAGGAAGTTTATTGCAAGAAGGATTACATAACCGAGAGGAAGTGTAATCTTTGAGAAAAGACTCGTAAATTTTCATCCTAAATCACTCAAAAATACAGAATCAAGAAATGGAAAGAAGCAATATACAATATTTATAATCATTAATCCAAGAATCAGTATCCTATAGATACCATACGAACTTCTCATAAATAAGAGTAATCCTGGAACGAGTGCAAGAAAAAGATAGGTTATATCAGTGAATTCTCAAGATTGATTTTTCTGAAAGGTGAGATTCACTGGAAGTTTCATATAGTTATTAAGTCATTTTTCCTGACCAAAATAACGAGAAAAATCCTCATTTTGAGACTGTCCATCGGAAGTAATAGATGCATCTAACGAAGCATTGGTACGAGCATCGTATTCAGATTGTGAATATATTTTTGTATAATCAAATACTGTTGGTCAACGAGAACCACTCAACATGGTATCAATTGTAATAGTGGGGTATGCCTCTGATATATTTTTAATAAGCCATGGAATCAACGAGCCTATAACACCGACTGTGAAGACAAGAAGAGAAATAATCCAATATTTAAAATCTTGCATACTTCTTCTCTTAATCCATACGAAAAGGAAAGAAGAAAGGGAAAGGAAAAAGAGTCAGAGAGAAATTTGTGTAATTAGGAGATGGTTATCCATAGGCATCCAGATAAATATCTTCTTCCAAAGATCAAACTGAGTGAATATAGCAAGAAATCCAAAGAAAAATCCAAAGTAACCACCAATTCATAAAAATCGATATGAAATAAGTCAGATTGATCACAAAATCAACATCAATGAAGTTACTTTTACTGAGAATGTAAAGCCAATTATCAGAGCAGAAAGTGCAAGAATAGAAAGATTTTTACGGTCAAATTTCTGAGCATTCCAAACTGAAAAAAGAAGCATAAATCCACTTATTGCAAAAAAGAGATACGCAGGATCTAGTTTCATATCTTTCGCCTGTTGAAATACCGTCATCGGCATTGCATAATAAATGGCTGCGAAAAGAATTGGCAGAGACAAAAGGGATTTTTTTCCAGATTCAGCAAGTGTGTAAGAAAGTGTTGATATAATAGCAATTACAGCCAGTATTCATCAAAGTTGATTAATATAAAATGCCTGTGCTGCATTAAAATTAAAGAAGAAACCAGTTCCAGTAATAAGTTGCCAAGAATACATACCAGAACCCTTCATAAGTTCTCCCGAGATTGCCATTATCTTTGGGAAATTCATATACACCCCAAGATCATCCCATCCAATTGGCATGGGTCGAATAATACTTATAAGGGCTACGCCAAGGAGAAAAGTAAGAAAAAAATACCCAAACTCAATGGAAAGGAGTTTCATATTGAATTTTTCTATGAAACCACCCTCAAGGTTATGATTATCCAGCAGGATCTTTCGGGTAGTTATATCTCTATAAGTCTCTTTATGTCATTTAAAACCTATGGTGAGCAGAAGAATAATAAGCACCGCTAGACCAGTGAAGTTATACATACCTATACTCCCCAAAACCAAAAGTCCTACAGTAAACAATAAAAATCCTATAGTTACCTCAACAGGAACTCGTATACGTATATCTACATCTCTCCAATGAGGAATAGCAATGGAGATAATTGAAAATCCGGAGCTTCTTGTCAAAAAAACAAGAAAGAGAGGATATATTAAGAGGGAGAGTATATGGAAAAAGAGGACCAATCAAGACGGTTTTACCTCAAATCCAGCTACTGATCGGCTTACTTCTGGGAAATTACTATAGAGGAGAGAAAGAATAAATATATGAAATACAGTAATTCCTAAAATAGTAAAAAACCCAAATCTTAACTTCTTTGTCGGAAAGACGAAAATAGTAAGAATTTTATAAGTGATATAAATAAATCCGATAATCAAAAAATAAGAAAGATATCAAACAGCTGTTTCTATATGATTGATTCGACTATAAAAATCAGAATAGTAAATCATAATAATTGTTATTGCCCAGAGAATCATTCAAATTCCGGAAAATATAAGTGAGAACATGGAAAAATGGTTAAAAATAGAAGAAAAAAATTATTTCTTTTTACGTACCTCTTGAATAATAGAAAGAAATTCTTTTCACTTTTTAAAATTCAATATCAGAAATATAGCGATACTTATAGAAAAAACAAATAGAATCTCAGAAAGTGCTTTCATTTTTCCAGAAAATCCAAAAATAGCAGGAGAATGTGAATTATAAAAAATGAAATAAATACCTATAAGTAGAAATATGGCAAAAGCATTTTTCAATAAAAAACTCCAATCAATCTTTCCAACATATTCTCATACAACTTTATAACTGAGATACCACATAAGCGTCCAGGATATACCTACAGAAAAAGATGCAGCACTGGATGCAGTTGGAAACGGTATGATCTGAAACTTAAATGCAAGAATCATAGATGTCATGACAATGATATTTAAAAATAAGGTCTTTATAAAAATACCAATTCTCTGCCGAACCATACCCATTCAGGCCATTATCTGAAAATTTATCTGAATAAGGACATTAAGAACGAGAAATGGGGCAATAAAATAAAGCGCATATCCTGACGGAGCATATTGAGGACCATACAAAAAGACAGCAAGAGTGACTCATAACATACAAAAAAGACCACTTGCCCAAAGAATCATGACGGACATAGTTGATGAAAAAAGAGTGTGGATCGTTCTAATTTTTTCTATTTCTCATCGAGATCAAATTTCAGAGATCACTGGAAAGAGAAATCCAATAATGGGTCCAAGAAAAATAAATGGAATCCCCACAAGAGAAAGGTACATAGCATAAATACCGCCTTCTGTAGCGGTGGTGAGTCACTGCAATATCTGTTGATCAAGCTGATGAAGAAGTGTTCCGATATTTGCCGTTAAAAATGTTCCGAGAGAGTACTTAATAAATGTGAGCTTAAGTACAGGATCAACTCGCATTTTTACACCCTGAAAATAAATCACATAATAATACTTGTAGGAAAGGAAAAAGGAAAAAGCCACAGCAAGAAATATAGCAAGAATCCATATCCATGCGTAACTGAGTAGATTTCCAAGTCAAATAAATGACAAGCCTCCTATACCGATAGCCGTCATAAACATACGAAAAAAATCAAGTCCTTTTTGTAATTTTGTATTTTGGGACACACTAAAAAGAATGGTCCCTATCTGCATCAAATTTCAACCAAGGAAGTAAAGGGACATAACTTGAATCACCTCTTTTGCAAGAGGACTTTTAAAATGCCAAACGGAAAGGAAATCAGCCAAATAGAAGAGGAAAATAGTAAGAATAATACTAGTAAATATCTGTACTACAAAAGCGAATACGAGTAAATACTTACACCGAGCATAGTCTTTGAGGACAATATATTTTGGAAGAAAATAATTCAAGCTCTCTGTAATACCAAAATCATTATATGCCTGCAATAATCAGAGTAAACCAATAATACCATATAGAATACCAATCTCTTCAACGGAAAGGTCTCCTGTGAGAATAATACGTATAAAATAACCAATTGGAGCTACCAGGAAGGTAAAGAAAAAAATCCAAGAACCTTTTTTCACAAATTTTTCAGAGAGAGTTTCATTTTGATTTAACATACAATAAGTATCTATACATTATAGGTTCAGGCTTGGATATCAGAAAAAACACCACCATTTGCGAAAGTAATCACCCGTTTTTTCATAGAATTTACCAAACGATCATCGTGTGTTGATATAACGATCGTCTTCCCCTGTTGATGAAGTTTTTCTAGGAGAGAAATAATTTCTTCAGCATTTTTTGGATCAAGATTTCCTGTTGGCTCATCACCAATAATAATATCAGGATTATGAATCAGGGCTCGAGCAATCGCAGTTCGCTGAAGTTCACCACCAGAAAGTGATTCTATGAATTTATCTTTTTTTGTAAGAAGTCATACCTGTGCTAAAACCTCTGGAACTCGTTTGAGGATAGTGGAGTTATCATATCAACATACTTCCATAGCAAATGCTACATTTTCACGAACTGTTTTAAGAGGAAGGAGCTTGAAGTCTTGAAAAATAACTCCAATATTCCTCCTATAAGAAAGTAAATCCTGAGAGTGGAGTTTGTAAATATCACGATCCTGTGAATCAAGTATCTTTCCACTTTTTGGAGGAAATGCACCAATCATTCCTCGGATGAAACTTGTTTTTCCACTTCCAGAAGATCCTATAATAAAAACAAAATCTCAACGTTCAAGGGAGACATCGATATTTTTTAGAATCGTTCGTTCACCATATGCGAGACTTACTTTAGAAAATTTCATAATTCAAATAGGATAAGGAGATGATACTTACTGAATAAAGTAATAATTCTATAGTATAAATAGAACTATTTTCAAGGTGAGAAAATTTTAATGAATCGTAGATCTTATAGTTACACTAAAAAAATGATCTATCTTGGAAGTATATTTAGAGTAATATTTTTCTTTGTTACTTGTATATTTGCATCTGTTACCTGAATAGTAATATTATGCGAACCAACTGAAAGACCAGTTGAATTTATTGGAAAAACAAATATATCACCATTTTTGGTACTTTGAACCACATTTCCATCAATTAATATAGTTATTTCACGCTCAAGGGTAGAAATAACGGTACTAAACCTCAAATTAAAGGCATCACCATTATAGAGATTGATTTGCCCATCATTGCCCTTTGGATTAATCATGGTTATTGATGGTGGAATTTTTGAGGTTGCTTCACTTATTGAGGTAGAAGAATCGCCTCCAATAAGGATAGATTTTGACTCTGTATAACGAAAACCATAAATATCAACTACCTCTACATGGATAATATCTTCTCATTGTGGAAGATTCGTAGCTATACGTTCAGATCCCTCTTTTTTTCCACCACTTCCATACACATTCTCAAGTAAAATCTTATCATCATATTTTATAGATATCTTAGCAATAGCTCTATCCCCTTTCCAAGAAGCAACAATAATTTTCTTTCCTGATGTATCAGTATTTGCGTTCACTCAAGCAAGTGCTATAGAAATATCGAGTACTCAAGCTACACCTGGACGTTCACATGGAAGTTCAGAGGAAAGCATATCTCATGATCCACTGAAAGAACTTCCGATACTCGCAAAAAATCCAGTTGTCCAAGCAGGATCATAACCATCAATAACTGGTTTTGTTGTTGGAATAAGTATATGTCCAATGGAATCTTGTGGCGTGTTTTCAGAAACTGGACCATTACAAAGTGTATCTATTTCCTGATCTTTATATCCTCAATCAGCATCAGTTAACTTCACTGCCATGATAGTAGATATTTTTTGTGAGTCTGGTGTAGAATCCGTAGCAAGTTTCCCACTTGTTTTCGATATGGTATATGTATAGATACCTTCTGGCTTTTTCCAATCTTCCTTTGGAAGATTTTTATGAGCAAATTCCATAAATGGCTTCCAGATTCCAGCAGCACAATTGAGTCCATCACAGCTTCATTTTGTAGCAGAACCATCAACATTTCCAGCCCACACAAGACTCGTAATCTGTGGAGAATATCCGACCGTCCAGAGATCTCCAGGAAGGATGGTGTCGGTTCATTTTTTGGCTGGTTTATTCGAAGTACCAGTCTTAGCAGCAATCACCCGCCCTCAAACAGTCAGGGCATTTCTCCAGAATCCATCTGGACGATTCTCTGGATTTGAGAGTATCTGTGTAAGAATATATGATGCAGCTGGTGAAAAAACAACATTATCCTTTGTTTCTTTGTGTTCTTCGAGTATATTCCCATCAGAATCCTCTATTTTATCGATTGCGTAGATATCCCTCTTCACTCCTAGGTTCGCAAATACACTATATGCCTGCATGAGTTCAATCGGTTTTAATTCTGCGGTTCATATTGACATAGTTGCAGAATATGGAACATTATGTTTATAATTGATGCCCAGTGTGTTTGCAAAAGTAACAATAGACTCCTCTCATCATGCAAGAAAAAACATTTTTACAGCAGTAATATTCCGAGAATATGCAAGTGCATTTTTCACCATCATAATTCCCTTAAACTTATTATCATAGTTATTTGGTGCCCATTTTCCAAAAGTTGTTTTTATATCAGCAATAGGTGTCTCTGGACCGATGGGATTTTTTGATATTGCAAGTGCGTACTCAATCGGCTTAAAAGAGGATCCGGGCTGTCTTTTTGCAAGGATCATATTATTATTTCCACCATGCTCAGAATCAAAGTAATCAGGTCAACCAACCATAACCAAAAGCTTTCCAGTCTTATTATCCATACTCACGAGTGCTGCGCTCGTTGCACCATACTGGGCTTTATTTATAGCAACTTGTTTTCTTACTAATTCCTCACCCTTTTCTTGAAGCGAAGGATCGAGTGTGGTATATATTTTTAATCCCTGAGTAATATCGATATCTTTTCCATATTTCGTTTCTAGATACTCTTTTATATACATTACAAAATATGGATATTTTATATTTTCTGTATATTTATTGAACTCAAATTCTAACCCATCATAAACTACTTTTTTAAAAGTTGGTCCATCAATTTTTCACTCAGTAAACATGCGTCCAGCCACAAAATCTTTTCGACCAATCGTATATTCTACTGCATATGAATCAGTTCATCCAGATCCTGTAAAATCCTTCTTTATGAGTATATCACCAAAAAAGTTTAGCAAATTATCGTAATCAGTTTGGATACAGCCATCACTTTCCGGAGCAAAAGTACGATCTCTTACATATTCTTTCTTTACACCACAAATCTTTACTCACGATGTATCACCATGAATGGTTATTCAGCTGAGATAATTCTTAAGCTCATTATAAAGTGGGGCATATTCTTTCCTATTTTCAGGCGTATCAATGGATATTTTTGATAGAGAATCAGAAACAGGATAAAGAGAAACAAATCACATAAGACGATCCCTATGTGAATAAGGAGAATAGTACGTTGGACCCTTTGGAAGCGATCAAAGAATCGATGCACCAAGTGGACCAACATCCTTTGCTGATTTTCAGAAATACGTTTTTGAAGCCTCTTCTATACCATTTGCATTATATCAAAAAGAGATGGTATTAAGATACATTTCTAAAATCTTCTCTTTTGAATAGGTTTTATTGAGCCTATACGATAAGTAAGCCTCTTGAAATTTACGCTTCAAAGAACGCTCATTGGTAAGAAGAGTATTTTTTATAAGTTGTTGAGAAATCGTGGAAGTCCCCTTTATATCTGAAGTATTCCCCAGTGCATATCGTCAAAATGCACGTAGAATACCCATAAGATCAATTCATGGATTTTCATAAAATGTCTTATCCTCAGTGCTTATTATCGCATCCCTTATTGAAGGAGAAATATTATCATAATCTATATATGTTCGTTTCCCATCATTAAAAAGTGTATAGATAGGATTTTTATCTTTATCATAGATGATAGTACTCTCACGAAAATAATCACCCCGTTCAAGTGATTCTATATCTGGAACACCACGAAGAAATAAGGCCCAAAGGAGCATTATCATAAAACTTCATAGAAGGATAAGAACTCATAGAACCTTCCAGAAGCTTATTTTATGAAATATATTTTTCAGAAAGTCTATAATGTTCGATAAAAAATGAACACCTGAATGAAGTGTCTTCTTTTTACGAAAAGCAACTGATTTCTTTTTAAATTCTCGGTATTGCATGTTTATAAAAAAAGATTAAAAACTTTCCCATTCTCCCGGCTGTATAGTAGAATTTGATTCTGTAGAAATTGGGTTGATATTTGTATTTTTTTGGGTTGTTGTTTTTACGGGAACTTCTAGAGAAGATGGATTTACTTTTTGATTTTGAGTCGTTCCTCATGAAAGTATTTTTATAGGCTTTTTTTCTCAAGAAAGAGACTCTTTTGGAGTAAATGGCATATAATAAGGAGTTTTCACAAATGAGAAATAGTTCTTAATATCCTTTCCTATAACGATCTCGATTTTTGGCCCGGATGTACTGACATATTCATTACGATCTACGATTGTCACTGGTATTGATTTTTCAACCATTCCTAGAGCTTGTACAACTTCTGAATCAGGAGAAATACCTATATTCAAATCTGCATGCCAATAAATATTTATATGCGACTGCTCTATAGTACCTGTTGCAGTACTGATAATCTTATCAGTACTCAGCGGAAATCAGATTTTCGCAAGAGCATATCCAATTTCTGATGCTTGTTTTTTCTCTGTTGGATCAGAAACGATAACGATATTTTTTTCCATATTTCTCATGCCTGGAAAAGCGAATGTCACTCAAACAAATCGTTTTATATCGGTATAGTAACTCAGTTTATTTGCTTGTGCATTTTCAGGAATAACTACCGAAGCACCACCAAAAAGTTCCCTACTTGGTGAATAGAGAAAACTTCCAGGCATACACTTTGTTAAAGATATGCATTCATTTGTCAGTGAAACAATGCTAATTTTATCAGATGAGACATCACGGAATGTTAATCCATATGCAGCCATATTTGCAACACTTAGATCTGTATCAAGATGTGCGATAACTGCATTATAAAGATCTCAGAGTTTGATAGGATTTGTTATATATCAAAGAGAGAAGGCCTTTTCCTTTATTGCCTTTATAATAAGCTGTTGTCGATTTGAGCGATCAAAATCACTCGTTGAGTGCCGTGAGCGTGCATACTTAAGAGCAGTAGCTCCATTCATTTTCTGAAGTCATTTTTTTACAGAAAACACTTCCCAGCCCCAATTGTCATCAGGATATTCTCGATCGATCAAGTCATTTGGTACATCCACGTCAATTCCTCAAAGTATATCAACAATCTGCCTAAATCCTGAAAAATCTATTACCATATAGTGATCAATAGGTTGACCAGTAATTTCAGAAACCTTGTCAGCTAAATATTGTATTCCTACCTTATCACGTTTTCAGAGATCATAAAGGCTATTTATGCGCCCAGCACCCTTTCATCCTGGATAAGCAATATAAAGATCTCTCGGAATGGACAGAAGTGTAACGTGTTTGGTGTCTTCATTGAGCGATGCGAGCATAATTGAATCAGTGAGATCTGCACCTTCATGCCCCTTTCATCCTATACCAGTAATAAGAATATTCGTAGTGCCTTTTGCCTTCTGGGAAAAAATCTCTTCTACAAGTGGTGGCTTAAAGGATTCTGAACCATTTTGTGAATTGCTCTCAAAGGCTTTTTTTCCAGCAAAAGCTCAACCAGAAATAACCAAAACAAGAAATATTCAAAAAATAGCTCGTTTCCAAGAAGATGATTTCGTTTGATTGCATTTCTGTTTTTCTATTTCTATACCAGAAATTCATACCGAAGAATCTTGTTCTTCTTGAGGTTTTGCAAAGATTGGAGCTTTTGTAGCTATTTTTTTAGTTTTGAATGAAGACATATAGGAAGATTATAGAAAAAAAGGGGGTTTTTCCAAACATTATTTCACATTTTTTTCTAAAAAATTAAGAATATGTAAAAAAGTTGTGAGTTTATTCGATTTTCTTGAGAAAAGATTCTATACAAGAATAGGGGTTTTCTTTTGACAATTTAAAAAAAGAGACTACATTTTATCTAGTTTTTCGTTTCTATTTTTCTTATTTTGCCATCTACTTTACACGATCCTGTTCTTCTAGAATCAGTGATGAACATCTTCATAAAACCAGATACAAAAAAACACATTGTGGTCGATGCAACTCTTGGGCTTGGTTGACATGCGAGTGAAATGTGTAAAACTCTCAAAAAAGAAGATATTTTTATTGGTTTTGACAGGGATAGTGAGAATCTCAAGAAAGCAAGTGAATACATCGAAAGTGTACAGAAAAATATTTACCCCATTCTTATACACTCAAGCTTTTCCCAATTAAAAGAAAGACTAATGGAAAGAAATATAAAAGAAATTGATTTTATTCTTTACGATCTTGGAGTGAGTAGTGTTCACTATGATGACTCTATTCGTGGTTTTTCTCTCAGAAATGACGGACCTCTGGATATGCGATTTAATAGAAAAGAATGAAAAACTGCAGCAGATCTTATACATACACTCGATGTACGCGAACTATCAAAAATATTTACTCTGTACGGAGAAGAAAAAAAATCATGGTTTATTGCTCAAGCAATAGTAAAAGCACGTGAAAAGAAAAAAATAGAAACTACTTTTGAGCTCATAGATATTATTGAGAAATCAAGCTTTGATAAAAAATCATCACTCAGGGTTTTTCAGGCAATACGAATCGCTCTTAATGAAGAATTTACACATATAGAGTCATCACTAAAACAAGCACTCGAGCTCCTAGCAGTTTGATGAAAAATAGCAGTTATCACCTTCCATTCACTGGAAGATCGTCTCGTAAAAAATATATTTACTCAATACCTCGAAGATACTATCAATGAAACTACTGGTCAAATAGAAATACCGTCACAATACCGAAAATACACAAAAAAACCAATTATTCCAACAGATGAGGAAATACACAATAATCCGAGAAGTCGAAGTGCAAAAATGCGCATAATCGAACGGATTCGTATTTAAAAAATTTATTCCATAATTTTCATATCGTGAATTCTAATATTCTCATTGCAAAAAAATGACATATTCCTTTCTTCTCTGAAAGAAAGTCAGCACGAGAACACTATCGACTCAATTTCACTCAAACGTATATTCTTGCGATTATCATGATAGCGTGTCTTTGAGTTTATTATGTATGGGTTTTAAATGAAAATGCCACAAAAGGATATAACATACGTACACTTCAAACAAAAAATAGAGAACTTTCTTTTCAAGAAAATCTTCTCGATATTCGTATTGCTGAATGACAGTCTATTGGTACAATTATGACCAGTCCAATAGTAAGCACTATGCAAAATGTTGATAAAACAACATTCCTTGTTATCAAAGGAACTGACAGATTACAAAAAGAATAATTTTATGCCAGAAACTCTCAGAAGACTCATCGATATAATTCATTTCCTCCCTGGAATTGGAGAAAAAACCGCAGCAAAACTTGCCTTCTTTTTACTCAAAGCAAATAGTGCCTATGTGAAAAATTTTGCAAAAACTCTCGCTGAACTCCATGAAAAGGTAACCGAATGTGATGGGTGTCATGGAATGACGGATGTTGGAAGTCCACTCTGTAAAATCTGTTCTGATAAGAAAAGAGAAACTTCGCTTCTGTGTGTTGTCGAAGACTATCTCGATATGATGTCCATAGAAAGAACCTGAGTGTATCATGGATACTATCATGTGCTCGGTTGAGTTATCTCACCCATTGCATGAACATTACCAGATAAACTGAACTACAAAACACTTTTTCAAAAAATAGAAGAAAACCATTCTATACAAGAAATAATCATTGCTACAAATCCAAATATCGAGTGAGAAGCCACGGCACTCTATGCGATCGAACATATGCCACGAGAAATAAAAATCTCTCGCCTCTCGAAAGGACTTCCCCATGCTGGTTCTATCGAGTATGCTGATGAAATTACACTCTTATCAGCCTTTCGATGAAGATGATAAAAACAATCTATCAACACGAAAAATCCTCATATATAAAATCCCCTTCTTTTGACAGAAGGGGATTTTATAAGTTTATACTAAAGTGAATTTACATCAACACGAATACCAGGACCCATAGCATTACAAATATAAAGAGTCTTTATGAAAGTAGTACTTCCTTTTACTCCTGAAGGACGTGCTGATTTCATAGTTTTTACAAATGACTCAATATTTTCAGTGAGTTTTGCTGTTCCAAATGAAAGCTTTCCAACAATTGAGTGAATATTTCCTTGTTTATCATTTTTAAACTCAAATCGACCAGCAAGAAGTTCTTTAGAGATCGCGAGAAGATCTTCACCAACCGTTCCAGCCTTTGGATTTGGCATAATTCCTTTTGGACCGAGAATTTTTGCAACCTTACCCATTTTTCTCATCATACCAGGAGTGGCGATAGCGATATCAAAATCAAGCTTTCCAGCAACAACTGCATCAATAAGATCATCACCACCAGCCACAGAAACACCTGCAGCTTTTAACTCTGCCTCATTTCCTACATCAGTAAAGGCACCAATACGTTTTGTTTTTCCTGTTCCGTGAGGAAGAGAAAGAGTCGAACGAACCATTTGATCTGCCTGACGTGGATCGATATTGAGGTTAAAGTGAATTTCGATTGTAGGATCAAATTTTACTGTATTTGTACGCTCAAGAAGCTCTACTGCTTCCGAAAGAGTGTATATACGTTCTGCTTCAATCAAAGCAACTGCCTGATTGTATTTTTTTCCGTGCTTTACAGCCATAATAAAGAAAAATAAAGAAATAATGGTCCAGTCGTCATCGTGTTGCATATGACTCCCATTTTTTGGACGTGCAAATTATACAGAAAAAGCGAGAAATGCAAGCTTATTTTTATTTTCTATTTACTGAAGTTTCAATATATTTCTCGTAAAAATCAGGAGGTGTATCCGAATGGATACGAGTGCGGTTCAGTTCGAGAAAGCTCGGATGTGCCCTATCATAGTTTTTTCCGAATCCCGTCGACCACGTGAGGCTGTATCCACATTTTTTCTCGATCGCTGTATCGAACTCATGATTCAGTCGTCCACTCGGATACACGTAGGCAAAAATCGGCTTTAGAGTCAATTTTTCGAGAATCTGCTTTGATTCACACAGATTACTCGTGAGTGCTTCGAAAGATAACTTACTATGATCCTCATGAAAAAGTGAGTGAGATGCGATCGTGATGAGTGGATCTTGACTCAGTTTCACTACTTCATCGCTCGTGACGAATCATTTTTTCCCGATATCTCCAGCGATAATACCCAGAAAAAATGGAACTTGATAGCGTGTGGCAATCGGAGCAAGATCCGTGAAGCTATCTGACCATCCATCATCGGCGGTAAATATCCAGACATTTTCCCCAGGAAAACATCCTGACCGGATCGATCTTTCCAAGTCCTCCCCTATCATAAGCATTATTTTTCACGTATCAGCAATGGATCTTACTTTTTGCATATGGGCCTCAAAAAGTGCGGGCGAGACCGAGAGATCCTGAGTCGACGGAGTATCGTACGGATCCGCATCACGGATATAGTGATACATAAAAAAATGAATATCTGGCTTGCGGATACAGGGTGGTGATGGGGATGGCGGTGCGGGAGTGTGTAATAAATCCGAAACTATATTTCTACCTGGGACAATAGACATATCAGTAACAATTGATTGATTGTAGAAAAAGAAGAAGATTAATAAAAATGAGATCACTCACATACCCATTCAAAAGAAAAATGCACGAAGAAAGTATAGCATAATATTATCGAATAGTCTCACCAGGAAGAGTTGTTCCGTTGCTAGAAATTATTCTACCAGGATATATAATTGTTCCGATACCAAGATGTGCCCCATCTCCGATGATCACTCCGAGTTTTCTATGTCCCGTATCAACCAATTTATCTTTAATCATTACTCGGATATTTTTTGCATCATGCCGAAGATTCGCCACCATAGAATTTCCACCGATATTTACATCATTTCCAATAATCGAATCCCCAATATAACTCAGGTGTGGAATAGAAGAATGATCGCCAATGTAAGAATTTTTACATTCTACAGAAAAACCAACCTTAGTACTCTCGCCAATACTTGTGTTTCATCGAATATAGGCATTTGGACCAATAACCGATCATTTCCCAAAATATACATTTCACTCAATAGAAGTTCCAGACTTAATAATAACCCCTTCTTCAAGATAAATATTTCAATTTATAGACACATTTGGTTCTATAATTGCTCATTTATTAAGAGTTTCTGAATAATTTCCGATTATCTCATTATTTGCTTTTAGAAGATCCCATGGATATCCTATCGTAATCCACTTCCCCTTCGCCTCAACAAGAGCCATACGGTCCTCTTCGATATATTTTTGCATTAGGTCAGTGATCTCAAGTTCTCCACGAGGAGAAAGCGGGAGAGTATGAAGGAGTGGGAATATCTGATCATCCAGCTTGAATACTCCTATATTCGCCAGATTACCAGAGGAAGGATCAGTCGGTTTTTCTATAATACCTGTGAGTTTTCCAGTATCGTCCACAGAAAAAATCCCAAAATCCTCGGGACGATCGACTGCCTTTGCTAGGATGCTATATCCAGGTGTATTTCTCAGTGACAAAATATCCTCACTCGCATAGAGATCATCTCCCGATACAACAAGAAACTCTCCAGAAATCTTTCCATCGAGCGAGAGGATCGCAGCACCGGTTCCTGATTTTTCATCCATCTGCACGATATAATGAACTGGTTTTCAGTGATAAGTAGTTCCAAAGTATGTGGAAAATTGCTCCTTCTTGTATTTTACAATAAAAAATATCTCATCGAATTCAGAGATGATCGACTCGATATTGTGTTCGATTAGTGTTTTTCAACAGATCTTCAAGAGGGGCTTTGCTGTGGTATCTGTGAGTGGTCTCATCCGAGAACCTTCTCCTGCTGCCATGATGACAAGATGCATATAAAAAATGGAATGAAATATGGAATGAGTTTTTTATTTTTTTGGAAACAACTTATTTAGAGACTTTTCACAGCACTCCGAAATTGTTCTGCACGATCAAGATAATCTCGAAACATCCCGAAACTCGCACAACCAGGAGAAAGAAGAAGTACATCACCTATGATACATTTTTGATTTGCCTGCATTACAGCATCATTCATGGTTTCTGAGAAGACAAAAGGAGTACTGGCAGAAAGGCATTTCTTTGATAAAAGATCACGAGTAGCACCTATAAGAACAACAAACTTTACTGTTTCTTTAAGTTTTTGCTCTAGTCAATCAAATGGATCTCCCTTATCAGAACCACCAGCAATAAGAACTATCCTTTGTGTAGGAAAAGATCCAAGAGCAGCTAAAAGACTTTGACAACTGGTAGATTTTGAATCTTCAACATAACGAATTCCATTTTTTTCAGCAATTAACTCCAAACGATGTGGAAGTCCATGGATATTTTGGAGGTATTTTTTTATTCTTTTTGAGCAGATTTTCATTTCATTCATAACAAGAGTACAAGAAAGGATATTCATTGCATTATGCATTCCAGAAAAATGAGTTTCCGAAAGTCGATATACTCGACGACCAGAAATAACTATATCCTCACCATTGGTCCTATCTTTCAAGTCATTTCACTGAGAGAAAAAACGAGTATTCTTTGGGGGGGATACACTTAATCTCTGTTCTCAGGCAAACTCAAGTATTTGTTTATTGAGAAATGATTTTCTTTTTGTATGATAAAAAATATTCATTTTTGCATCTGCATATTCCTGAAGATCCTGATGCCAATTCAGATGGTCTGATTTTAAATTTGTAAAAATAGAATAATCAGAAGTATAGTCTTTAATAACGTGAGACATAAAACTGGAAATCTCCACTACAATATATCATTTCCTTTCTTTTTTTTGAAGAATTTCTAAAACCGTTTTCGAAAATGGAGCATCGAAATTACCAGAAATATAGACACTTTTTTTGACTTTTTGATTCTTCTCGGGTATAGTACTACTATCGAATTCTTGTTTCAAGAGCTGATACATCATCCAAGAAGTTGTTGATTTCCCATCAGTACCAGTGATCGATACAATTTGAAATCATTCAGGAAGATATTGATAAGCGAAATCAAGTTCAGCCACAACCTTCCCTGTTTGGTAAACGGTATGTGTTCATGGAACTCCTGGTGAAGGAATAATGTAATCATATGCCTCATAGGAAACAAGATTATCAGAATCATCTCGCATATCATAAGCAAGAGAAAGGTAATCGCAGAGGGCTGCAACTGCAGATCCAACTTTATTTTTTCAGTATATAAGTATCATGTTTTTTAGTATAAGAAAAAAATATAAAATACAACCATTCTTTTACGGTGGAAAACTCGGTACTGGAAAGGTATTATCAGAATTTAGTGCAGATTTTGAGGGACAAACAAGAGGTTGAGTAGACCTCGTAACCCTACAAAAACAACAGAAAATTAAATGAACGCTCCATGATATCTACCATGTACCTAAGTTTGAAGATATTTCAGACCTATATGTTTTTTTTAAAGACCTAGAGTGAAAAGACACAAATCTTGAATATAGTGAGTACAAGGCATGAATTATTCGAGATATTTGTCTCGCATATAGACATGCCATACAATATCTGGAACAAGAAAATTACTACGTACCAAAGCTCTGAAAAAATCCCCAATCACCTGGAGACATCATACAAATAATGCATCGTTGAGAAAAAATGCAAAAAGCACAGGATAAAATTGGCTATTGTACTATTCTTAAAGAAGTACTTTGATTTTTTAGAATTATTCGTTGTAAAGAATTTACAATAGACTATAAGACAGGAAAGATAGATCTTCGTAATAAAGAATTTATAAAGGAGGTGATGGATATATTTTCAAGTAAGGAATTTATATATTCGAATGAATCAAAACAATTTTCAGAAGATTCCAATACCATGGATGGTGACCTTCTTTTAGAAAATAAAAAATTTCCAATCTATGCAGGATTTGATGTAAAAACTGTGTATTCTATGATAGAAAAAATGGATGGTCAAGAAAAGTATAATCTGCCGGAAGCATTTAAAGATATACATAGAATGCGAATAGAGCTCAGAGCTCCCTGTGAAGCACTTAGAACAGCAAAGCTCTTATTTAATAAGTTTGGGAAAAGTTTAAAAATCGAGAATGTTTGAAACATGGTATCAGAAAATGATTTAAAGGAGTACATTCAACAGTTTTGTTCTTGAGAAGAAGATAAAAATTTTAGAGAAGAACTTGAAAAAAACCTATCGAATGAAAAAGAGGCAGTTTTTGATGCAAAAAAAGCATATAGTTCAGATCGTCAAGAGCTCAAACTTTCCAGAAACTCAAAACCACCTATCGAGATTCAAATAGTCCTCGTTAATAATAACAATGAAACTGGATGGGCCCATCATGATATCTATAAAATTCGAAGAAAAATTGTAGCGAAAATAAGACGACATGGATGGATAGGAATAAATGGAATAAATACAATCATAGATGCAGTAATAGAAAAAAATACGGCCCATAATAATGGGAAATCAACAATTATCTACTCGAAAGAACAGATATATAAACATATTCTCTCAGAAGGATTCTTAATGCCTATTCGTTGAGCAAGTGAATGAGATATGAATAAAAAAATAAAGATTAATCATTTTTCAACAAAAGAAGTGCTTGAAAAATATAAACATAACTATTCAAGCTCAAGTCAGTTATGAAATATTTCTGTTCACCTTGGCAGTCAATGAGTATCATGATTTATACCACTGAGTTGAATTTCCTTTCCATCCAACTCCTAAATTTCTCTACAGATTCAAATCCTGGATCGATAATATCAAGATTATAAGTCTGGTGAATTTCTCACCAGACTTTTTCTATACTTGTGCGAATAAGAGGATAATGAGTACATCAGAGAACAAGGGCTTCGATATCTGCAGAAAACTGACTCAGATACTCTCGAAGGAGTACTTCTATCTCCTCTCAGGAGAGGATACCATATTCTATGAGTGGCACGAGTCCTGGGGCTCCTATCTCCTCGACGATCACTGAATCATCTAAGATATGAACGCGTTCTTTATACATACGACTTCTTACGGTAGCATCTGTAGCGATTACTCCTATCTTCTTATATCATCATTCCACTACTTTTTCTGCACCAGGGATAGTTACACCGAGAATGTGTTTTCATGGGAAAACCTCATTTTGAAGCCAACGAAGAGCATGAACACTCGCTGTGTTACAAGCAAGTATAACTACATCAGCTCATTGATCAAAAAGCTTCTGTACTCCGATTTTCGTAAGTTCTCGAATTTCTCCCTGTGGTCGATTTCCATAAGGAGCATTTTTCCGATCCATTTCGAGGATCATAGTTATTTCTGGAAATGCTTTCTGAAAAACCTCCATCACAAGTTTTCCTCAAAGCCCAGAATCAAAGAATCAAAGAATCATAAAAAAAAGATCAGGTTTGAATCTGATCTTAATATTTTTTATTTTTTTACAAAATTATTTTTTTATTCCGATAAAGAGTTGTGTATTTTTCATCATTTTCCGTCCAACAGCTATAAGGAGAATACGTGAGACCCACATAGCAGTAAAGAGAGAGAGGACAATACCGAGAGCAAGCATAAGACCGAAACCACTAATGAGAGAAACTCCAGCCCAGTAAAGGATAACTGCGGAAGTAAGGGATGTTATATGTGAATCCCAAATTGCTGTCCACGATTTATCAAATCCGATAGATATAACCTTCTCTGAGGCTACACCATCACGGATAGCTTCGCGCATACGTTCGAAGATAAGGATATTTGCATCGATTGCCAGACCAATAGAAAGAATAATACCTGCGATAGAAGCAAGAGAAAGTGTAAGTCCGAATGATTTTATGATAGCAACAAGGAGGAATGCATAGAAAACGAGAGCTACTCAAGCAACCAACCCAGACACTCTATAGAACCAGATCAACAAAGTAAGAATAACTAGAAGTCCTATACATCCAGCTAGTAGAATTTGATTCAATGCATTTGCTCAGATTTTTGCATCAATAGTACGCTCAGAAGTGAGATATATCGGTGCTGGAACAATACCTGTATTGATACTATTGGCAAGCTCAGTAGCTGATTGGATAGTATAACTTCCAGTAATACGAGCGGAACCATCCAGAATTGGAGTATTAACTGTTGGATCAGTAAGAAGCTGTCCACCAACAAATATACCAAGACGTTTTCCGACAAGACGTTTTGTAAGTTCAGCGAAAATCTTTTTTCCCTCATCATTAAAGACGAGATTTACAGAAATATCGAGAAAATTTTGACTATCTACATTCGCACGAACAAGGTATTTATCATTGAGTACTTTTCCATCAGCTGTTTTTGCTGGCATCCATTCACTTGGACGCTCATCTATATAGAGAAGACTATAATCATACCCCTTTGTATTTACTACTGAACCACTTGAATTGGTTGTAGGTATATCATATCGTTTTTGAAGATTGATGATTGCGTACCCACCAGGACCAACTACAGTCTGACCACTTCCACCAATAGTCTCATCTCCAGGAATATAGATGACTGGGGATGTATAAGGAATAGTAGCAGTATCTATATTCGGAAATTGAAATTTCTTTGGAATTGCTCCTGTTGATGTCATGTATCCCACATTTTCATACTGATCACGATATTTCACTCATACAGTGGAAAATGGCGAAGTCTTCAGTTCTGTGAGTGCATTTTCAGCAAGGATTTGACGAGCTTTTTTATCCTCCTCAGTAACAGATGTTTTTTGTTCACGAAACTCTATCTGTACCACCTTTCCAATAGTTGCTTTTGCACGAGCAATATCTTCTGCATTTTGGATACGTTTTTCATCATCTGACATATTGCCATAGTCTTTTACTGGAATTTGTACGATAATATGATTTTCATTTGATCCGTATTTTGCGGTTTGGATAGTCGGCTCGGAAAGTCCAAGACTCGATACACGAGCATCAACGATCTTCTTGAGAGATTCAACTACTGATTTATCATTTATTCCAGCACCTGATTGAGTCTTGAGTGCGGAAAGATCCACCTTATAATCAAGCTCAACTCCACCATGAAGATCGAGTCCGTATTTATATGGCTTTACAAATGATGGTGGAATAATACCTACCTTTTCCCATGGAAAAATATAGAGAGCCGCAGAGATTACTAAAACCAAAATGAGGAGGATACGAGGCGCGAGTTTCATAAATGAACGAATGAGTAAATAAAGAAGGAAGTGTGCAGGGTGAAAAACAAAACCAAATATTCACTTCAGACACACAATGTATTTATTAAAGAAGAAGGAAGCAGACGAATGCCTTTTTTCCGCTTGAATTTCGGGTGATTATAAAAAAAGTAGAAGATTTTGCAAGAAAAAAGAAAATAGTATATACTCGCTCTGAATTTATATTCTTCTAATCTCATTTTTCATGATCATCGAACAGGCAAAATCATATGTTTTTGATATTCTTCGCAAATGCGAACACTATCAGTATCATAATCCATCTCATACTCAGGGCGTTCTCGAGCGTGCTACCTATATAGGAATGAATGAGGGAATCGGTAGAGAAGATATGGAAGACCTACAACTTGCCTGCCTTTTTCATGATACAGGATTTACAGAACAATATGAAAAAAATGAATATATCGGTGCAAGGATTGCACGTATGTGGCTCAAATGAAAAAATCATCCAGAAAACCGAATCGAAAAAATCGAAGGGATTATTATGGCAACTGTCCTTTTTTCAAAACCAAAAACCCTTCTCGAAGAAATTATCCAAGATGCAGATCTCGATAACATAGGCACAAAAGAAGAATTCTATTATTCACTCGACTACTTAGAAGAAATACGCAGCGTTGGTCATACAGAAATATCTGACTGTGCGTATTGGCAATTTGTATATACCCTCCTTACTCGATTTAAATTCCATACAAAAACTGCAAAAAAAGAAAGGCATCACCAGCAACTTAGAGATATTGATCATCTTGAAAAATTTCTCGAAATGCTCTGATGTAGTATTCCAACTGTTGACGGATCAAAAATGCACGCAGTTCAATAATTTTTCTCTTAAAATTAGCACTTTATAAAAATGAGTGCTAATTTTTTTGACTTCAAAATATTTTTTTATAGAATAGGCACCAGAGAAAAATAGTATATTTTCTCATATATTATATTTTAATCTACTTCTCTATGACCCTTTCTTCAAATATGATCGACCAGATCACTCCCCTTTCAGACAGAGTTCTTCTGAAGCCGATCGAAGCTGAAAAAGTAACTGCTTCTGGAATTATCATCCCAGATAGTCCAAACAAAGAACGCCCATATATTTATGAGGTTGTATCTGTTGGACCAGGAAAAACTGGAAAAAACTGAGAACTCATAACTATTGATCTCAAAAAATGAGATCGGGTAATTTCTGGACAGTACTCTGGAGATGATGTAAAAATCGGGGATATTCCCTATAAGATAGTCGCTATTGAATATATTCTCGCAAAAGTTAACTAGATATTTATACATAAAATATTAATTCTTATAATCTTCAACTATGTCAAAATCAATTCACTTTGGAGACGAGGCTCGTCTCAAGATGTTCTCTGGTATGGAAAAAGTAGCAAAAGTCGTCGGATCTACTATCGGACCAAAAGGTCGAAATGTAATCTTTTCGAAATCTTATGGAGCTCCTCAGGTAACGAATGATGGGGTGACGATCGCGAAAGAGATCGAACTCGAAGATCCGATCGAAAATATGGGTGCGGAACTTATAAAGGAGGCAGCCAGTAAGACCAATGACGCTGCCGGAGATGGAACTTCGACAGCAACGATCCTTACGTATGCAATGGTAAAGGAAGGTCTCAGGGAAATCCGATCAGGAATCAATGCGATCGAACTGAAAAATGGAATGAAAAAAGCATGAAATCTCGTCATCGAAGAACTTGCTAATATGAGTAAACCTCTCAACACTCAGGAGGAAATAGAGCAAATAGCTACTATATCGGCCCAAGACTCTGAGGTTGGACAAATCATCGCAAAGGCCATGAAAGAAGTTGGGAAGGATGGTGTCATCAGTGTGGAAGAAGGTCGTACTTTTGGTCTCGAAGTCGAGGTTACTGAAGGTATGAAATTCGAGAATGGATATATATCACCGTATATGATCACTGATCCAGAAAAAATGCTCAGTCGTATCGAAAATGCGCATATACTGATCACTGATAAAAAAATATCTACCCTCAAGGATATAATCAATGTTCTCGAATCACTTGCAGCATCAGGAAAAAGAGAGCTCGTTATCATCGCAGAAGATATCGACGGAGAGGCGCTGACGGGTATTATTCTCAACAAACTCAAAGGAGCTCTGACTATCCTCGGCATCAAAGCACCAGGTTTTGGAGATAGAAAAAAAGAAATCCTCAAAGATATAGCTATCCTGACTGGTGCAACCGTTATCAGTGATGAGATTGGTTATAAGTTGGAAAATGCAACTATCGAACACCTCGGTCAGGCAAATGCAATTATTGCCACGAAAGAATCCACTACTATCATCGGTGGTGCAGGAGAAAAACACCTGATAAATGGTCGTGTAAATGAACTCTACGCACAGATAGATGCTACAAAGTCAAACTATGACAAAGAAAAACTTGCTGAACGTGTTGCAAAGCTTGCTGGTGGAATTGCTGTCATCAAGGTCTGAGCTGCGAGTGAGGTAGAAATGAAAGAGAAAAAGCTCCGTATCGAAGATGCACTCAATGCTACGAAAGCAGCAGTTGATGAAGGTATCGTAGCTGGTGGTGGAGTTGCTCTCCTGAAGGCATCAAGAATACTAGCAACCACTGAATTTTCCAAAGAAGAAAAGGTAGGTGCAGATATCGTTGCAAGAGCTCTTTCATATCCAGTATTTCAGATAGCTGAAAATGCTGGAAAAGAAGGATCGGTCATCGTGAATGAAGTTCGATCACATTCTGAGAGAGACTACGGATATGATGCAAAAAATGATGAATATAAAGATCTTGTCAAAGCAGGGATCATCGATCCTACCAAGGTTGAAAGATGCGCACTCGAAAACGCGATATCGATCGCTGGTATGTTCCTCACAACAGAAGCCTTGATAGTGGAAAATCCGAAAAAAGAGGAGCCAAGCATGCCTCAAGGTGGAGGAATGGGGGGCATGGGAGGTATGGGAGGTATGGGAATGTACTAATAATAAAAATCTCACCATTGGTGAGATTTTTATTATATATATCACTGGATTGGAACGCGTATAACACAAGCATCAGAACCATTAGAAGCCGTAACAGAGTGTGGAATTTTTGGATCAAAAGAAAGAATCATTCATACTTCCAACTCTATTGATTCAGATCATACTCGAAAAATACATGTACCATTTACATGGGTTACTAAGAGTACAAAATTTTCTATTGCACCCTTATCAATATGCTCAGCGACTGATCGAAAAATACTTAGACCTGCGTATTTTTCACCTCCAATCAATCATAAGCCCTTCATAATTCATCGCACTTCCTCTAAGACTCCTGGTATTTCAGAGCCAAGAATTACCTCATGTTGCATAGTTGGACTTAATTCCTCTAAACGAAATTCTTCTATTTGAGAAAAAGTAGATAAATCTCAAGGATGAAAAGTTCCGATTTCTCGTAACATACTATTTCATATTATTATCTTGAGTTTTCTTGTGTCCATGACTTACACGCTCTTTGATACGTCTCATAACCTCAGCCTTCATCTCATTACTGTGTTTTCCATGCTTAAACAGCGTCAGAAAATCATCCTTCAAGAATACTTGAATCTCAGTATCCTCAATAGTTTCGACCGTTGCAGTTCGTGGCTCATCAGTAATGAGAGCAATTTCCCCGAAAAATGATCATACTCAGAGAGT
>JAGOMW010000030.1 GCA_017993345.1 Candidatus Altimarinota bacterium
TTCTTGATGTCAAGTAGGTTTTTTTTGATTTCAATAGGTTTTATACTACAATGTTCACCGTATTTTATAATTTTTTATTTATGGTCGTTCGAAAAGCTCAAATCACTGAAAATAATGAAGAAATTTCTCAGTCTTGTTCAAAAAGTTCATGTTGGCATATAGTAGTAACTATTCTTCTTATATTGTCCCTTTTAATGAATGCCTTTTCTCTTTATTTTTTAACTGGAAAATCTCTTCCATTCTATGGAGACACTGTCGGAATTAAGAGCGCGCTTCTTGAGCTTGAGTACGAAAAAGTAGGTGGACAGAAAAATTATGATCTGATTTCTAGATATTCTCAACTTCAATTAAAAGAACAGATTCCACAAATAGAGCAGTTCTTGAAGTCGGGTGGTGATCAGGCTGGTACACAGAATCCTCAACCCACACCAAGTACTACAGGAACCATGACTCAAGAAAATATTACCAATCTTAAGAAAGATGCTGCTATCGAGTGAGATGCCAATGCAAATATCCTCGTCATTGAGTATTCTGATATGGAATGTCCATTTTGTATGAAGCAGTATCACGATAATCAAATTTCACAAAAATTATCGAAACAGTATGCTGGAAAGATTGCCTTCGCCTTTAAAAATAATAAGGGAGTAAATCACAAAGGTACCGAAGCAAAGGCAATCGCTTCCCTCTGTGTTCAGAAAATCTCTGGAAATGAGAAATACATTAAATATTACCGTGCAATTATGGATGGTTCTACGAATGAATGAGGGGTGTATGACGTTGCAAAACTTTGATCACTTGCTAAATCTATCGGGGTAGATGAGAAGGCGTTCCAATCTTGTTTTGATACAAAAGCAGTCAATGTAGATTTTGTTCGACAAACAGCAGAGGCTGGTAAGTATGGACTTACAGGAACTCCAGGTACTCTTATCGTAAATACTACTACTGGAAAGTATGATACGGTCGAAGGTGCTTTCCCTTATGAAACATTTACTCAGAAGATCGATGCACTTCTGAAATAATTTCTTAAATAAAAAATCACATTTCAGCGGAATGTGATTTTTTATTTTCTTCTCCACTCATACGGAAAAGAGTTCGAAAGAGTATTATTTTTTATAGTTTCCTTACTAATAATTTCTCCATCATAAGTTATGAGTACCTCACCATCTTCTCAGTTATATTCTAGTATTTCCCCATGAAGATACTGATTGAGCTTTGTTTCATCATTCAATTCAATTCTTTTTATAGATGAAGTATCGAGATATCTGTGGGATAGAGGATCAAGTCGAATATTTCCATTTTCAGAATATCCAATTGCTTCACCAAAACGCATAAAGTAATACTTTTTTCTTATGAATTCCAGATATGGATGATCTTTCACGGCTAGGATTTTTCCGAGATGCTCGTAGAGATTTATTCATGCCTGTGTTTTGTGAGGAAGGGAACCCTTATAGGTTTTTATATCTGTATTTATCTTCTCACTATTTTTTTCAATTGTTTCGATTGATGCATTTTTGAGGATCTTCGCTACAAAAAATCCACCCGTCTGATCGATATGTGGCCAGAAATGTTTTTGTGAAATGACTTCAAAAGCATTACCATATTTCTTCTTCATTTTTTCGAGTACTCATTCATTCTCTAAGAGGTTCATACTGCATGTCGAGTAGACCATTTCTCATCCAACTTTCAGTGCTATAAGTGCTGCATCGAGGAGTTTTTCTTGAAGTGCTGCCATTGTTTTTATGTTCTTGATGTGCCAATGACTCACCGCTTTCGTTCACTTGTAGAGGGTTCATTCACCACTACATGGAGCATCAAGAAGGATTCGATCAAATACTTCCGGGGTATTTCTAAAATACTGACCAGGATAGAGCGTGACCCCTACATTTGGAGTTCCCATTCGGCCCAGATTTTGGAGGAGTTGAGGGATACGATCACGTGTAGGTTCATTCGCTATGATAAAGCTATTTGGATACTGCTCAGCGAGTTGTGTTGTTTTTCCTCACGGACTTGATGCCATATCGAGGATAAGATATTTTTCTGTATCGATTCCTCCATTTGATAGTATATGTACTGATGTTGCAGCAGCTAGTTCCTGTATATAAAAGTTTCAAATAATATGATCCAGAGTGAAGCCAATTCTTTTTTCGAGCGGATTCATTTTCTCTGAGAGTTCTATGGTATGGACATTTGGAATATGAGTTTCTCAGAGTATGTATCCATAGGAAGCGAGTCTTTTCTTCACTCATTCCTGTTTTCATGGACTGATGCGAATCGTGCGTGGGAGTGGTTTTTCTAAAGAAATAATAAATTGCTGAAACATTTCAGGATTATTTTGAAAAAAAGTTTCATAAAAGTATGTTTTAAATCGTTCGTTTATCAAGTGGATATTTGCGTTATGAAAGTGGAAATATACTGTAGTTTCTCTTCTTTTTGGTTGTGGCAATAAAGAACTATAGTCGAAATTTTTTGGCCATTTCGCGATCAAGATCTTTTTCTTTTATACTTTCTTTTTTTTGCCAGGTTTTCTTTCATTTTACAAGTGCGACTCGTATCTTTATGAGATTTCATTTACTATATACTTGCATAGGGACGAGAGTGGCTCCCATTTCTTTTGTTTTTATTGTGAGTTTTACGATCTGTTTTTTTTGCATCAAAAGTTCTCGATCTCTTTTTGGATCGAGTATTTTTGCTGCAGCATTTCTGAGGTTATAGTGTCCTATATGCATACCAGTTAACACTGGACGGCCAGAAGTTATAAGTATATATGATCACTTGAGATTGACTCACCCATTTCGTATACTTTTTACCTCTTCGCCGACGAGTCGTATTCCAGCTTCATACTCTTCGATGATTTCATAATCAAAATGAGCTTTTTTATTGTCTGCAAATATGATGGAAGGCTGATCTTTTTTCATACGGTGTATTCTATAGAAAAAATGAATAAATGAAATAATTTCTTTCCAAAAGAAAAATCCCATTAATAGAGAAAGTTCCTATACCCACTCATATTCGTTTAGATATTTTTCATAAAATCTAAAATATCTTTTAATACCCTAAGAGCGAGAGGAAAATCTATAAAGTATGGACTGGTTGCAAAAGTAATACAACGAACGTGTGGTATGATATTTTGTATTATTCTCATCTTTTTTTCATAATGGATAAAGTCCATCTCTGGTGAAAAAAAATCAAGATCGATATTTAGAATGCTATTATGAGAAGGTTTATAGTTTTTGTATTCATCAACTTGGTATTCATTTTCTATTCGGAGTATATTTTTTATGAGTCAATCACGAATTGCTGGCTGTATATAGTTTCCTACGTTACACTGATAGTTTGTAAATCGGTATATCGCATCATCTTGTTGTTTCCTTGAAAGATTAAAAAAATTAGGATTTTTTATAATAGATATATCGTATTCATTGCTCCATAAATCAGAGTGTTCATCGATATGTATGAGTTCCGCATTTTCTTCTATATTCCCATCCAAATATGCTTCATACCAAAATGCAAGCACATGATTGTGATTATCACATACGGTTATGGGTATATTTCTTTCATTAAAATAGGGAATATCTATAATTCGGATGAAGTTTTTTAGTCATTTACAAGATATTATTTTTCCATATTCATCGATCTCTTCAAAAGCAATTTCTCATCCTTCTTCTATATCTTCAAGAACACCCTCTTTTAATAATGGAATAGAGAGTTTTTTATTAATCCTTTTTTTATAAGAAAGAGCATTATTTCAGATATTTTCACGAAGAATATGCTGTTCTCTATAGGAAAGATGCTTGGGTTTATCTGAGTACATCACGCACAGTTCATTTTACATCTCTGGATACTTCTTTCGATACTTCTCGTTTACCCACTTCGAGTATCTTTGGTTTTATATTTGATACATTTTTTTTCGTTCCTGGCTCTATTACTGCGTGCGTTCCTTCAATCGGACTTTTTGTCGAATGTGTTCCATCTGCTGGAAGTTTTGGTGCAATAGGTATCATCGGTTCACGAGTTTCAACCCTATCAATCATACTTTGTATGAGTCTTCCAGTTTCATTCGGGGCGGTTACATAATACATAGGCATAGTACCTGTCATACCATGTACATCACCTTCTGACATGATTTCTACGGTTCCAAAGTTAAAAAAACTTCAGAGCCAACCAGAGTAGCTAGCACTAATTGTTTTTACTTTTTCTCATTCCATGGTATTCACGCTTGAAAGCATTCCAGACTGGTTCACAAACATGATTTTTCCAGGAATGATGACATTATAATCCATTTCTAAGTCGATCATTCTTTTTCTGTATCTCGAAAGAAGTATCAATTGCAAAATAAAGAGTCCTATATCCACAAATATAATCATACTCCAGCTTTCACTCATATGATTTACATAAGATATCACACTCCATATAATGAGCCCAAAAAGAATGAGTTGATTGACTATTGTTTGATTGAAAAATCTTGTGAAATATGTATCACCTTCTTCGAGCTCTTTTAAGAGAACATCAAAGTCAGTTCTTACTTTTGGTGTGTGGTATATCTGTCTAAAGTGTGCAATGTAGTTCCATACAGAAAAAATAAACAAAAGCACTGAAACACTCACTCCGATAATAACTGAATACTGAATAATAACATCTTTATGATAATTCAGTGCAACTATAATATTGACTATTGCAGTCAGGAAGATCAAAATTGGAAGCCAAATGATTGTCAGTGCAAAAATCCATGAACGTTTTACGATCATAAGTCTTGTAACATTTTCAGCAACGAGATTTTTTATGGTGTTGGTTTCACTTTTTAGGTCGAATGATTTAAAAATCATCGAGTAGAGTTTATGGAATGGTATCATAGAGTAAGATTTATGAATGTGTAAGTATTTTTAGAAGTTCCTCTTTTGTGTCGGAAAGATTCGTGTTGATTATTTTTATATCGTAGAGTTCCTGTTGTTCGAGTTCTGTTATAGCGGTTGCGAGCCTTATTTCGAATTCTTCTTGCGTTTCCGTTCCTCTTCATTTCAATCTTTTTTTGAGTTCCTCCAGGGATGGTGGAAGAAGAAATATGGTAATGACCTTGTATCATTCATCTTCGAGGAGTGGTTTCAAGTGAATCATTCCCTGTGGCTCTATGATATATATTGGGGATTTTCCTTCTTTCGTGATTCGTGTGAGTTCACTTTTCGGAGAACCGTAGTAATTAGTATGTACGAGTGCGTATTCTAAAAAAGCTCCTTCATGGATTTTTTTTTCAAATACTTCTCTTGTAACAAAGTGATATTCAACCCCGTTGTTTTCCCCAGGTCGCATATTTCGAGAAGTCATACTTGTACTTTCTTCTATGGAGAGAGTACACTCTTCTTTTACGAGATTCCAGACAGTATTTTTACCAACTCCTGCCGGACCAGAGAGGATAAAGACAGTTTTCATATTTTGACGCATAAATTAGTATAATGAGTATAGGGAGAATATCAAAAAATCAATATCACTTGACCTATTTTATTTTCCATTTGATCTTTTCTTCAAGAGTGAGTGGTATAAAAAAATCGGACTCATAGTAAATATTTTCTCTGAGAATACTTTTTTGACTGTTTCACTTTTTAGAATATGTGTGTTCTTTTTGGAAACAACTCGAATCTAAGCACCGATAATTTTCTATTATACTTATTGGAAGAGGAATAAGTTCATTTCTTATATACTTTTTCTTAATCATCATTTCTGCAATTTGATGAAAAATCGGACCAGCACCAGTCACACCACTTACATCTTGCATCGAGCTACCATCAGCATTTCCTATCCACACTCATATAGTGATATCTGGATTATATCCTATTGTCCAGTTATCACGAAAATCTGTACTCGTTCCTGTTTTGACAGCCATTGGAAGGGAAGTATTGAGTATACTGGAATATCCGAAAGTTTTTGCTCGATTTCTTTTATCTGAAAGTATTTGGTAGATGAGAAAGTTCGACGGATCTGAGAGATCCGAAAGTTTTTTATATCATTCTATTATATTTTCCAAACTCAGTTCGACGGATCCAAGAGAGATTCCATATCCATAATATCCAGGATCGTGGTCGAGATAGAGATCATGAGTTTTATAAAAATCTGCTATTTTCCCAATTCCGAGTTTTTCAGACAGCCTGACTGTAGCTATATTGAGAGAATTTCAAAGAGCTTCTTTGAGACGAATTGGCCCGTATGATTTTGGTACATAGTTTTCTGGAATATATTTTTTCTGAGTATTTTCTGTTTCATATACTTTTGTGTCATCGAGGAGAAGTGATTCACCATCAGCACCATTTTCTATTGCAAGCTTGTAGACAAAAGGTTTCAAGACAGATCCGACAGATCGTTTTTCCTCAATCATATCAATTAAACTTCCGGATCTTTTTTCCCTCCTATTTCCTATGTAGGCAAGTATTTTTCCAGTTTTATTTTCTTTGATATATACTGCTCCATTCTGTATATTTTCGCTTTCTAAAGGAGTGATTACTCCTTCCATAATATTTTCTATACTTTCTGAGAGCTCTTCATCTATCGTTGTTTGTAGTAACAGAGAGTCTTCTGTACATATTTTTTGAGGAATTTCTTTTACAAAATCAATAAGATGATTTTTATTTCTTTTACAAAAATTATTGATTTCTTTTTTGAATCTCTCGGTTAAGAGTGTGTTTTTATTAATCTGTTTTTCTCATTTTAATTCCGTATATTTTCATCAAAAATCTTTTCCAGAGAGTTTTTGGAAAACTTTATTTGCATACTGATTTATATTTCCTGATAGATTTGGAGAATGGATTCGGATGATTATTTCCCCGATTTCTTCAGATGTGAGTTCTTTGAGATTTGATTTTTGAAAATATTTTTCACTCGCACTTTGTATCCCATAGACACCATTTCCCATATAGACACTATCAAGATATTTTCTTAAAATCTCTTCTTTTGAGTATTTTATTTCTATTGTTTGAGCAACTATAGTTTCGCGTATTTTTTGAAAAATATTCCTTGAGGATTCAGGAAAATATTTATTTTTTACGTATTGTTCTGTTATGGTTGAACCTCCACGAAGAATATCTGGGTGTTTTATATTTTGAAGTATGCTTCCTCACTTTGCGAAGATATCCGTTCAAAAATGTTCATAAAATCGTTTATCTTCGATCGAAATAATTCATTGTATAAGGGGTATATCTATACTTCCTGTATAAGGAAGGCTGAATTTTTCTCCATTATTGACTTGAGCAATTATACTTCCCTCTCTGTCGAGAAGAGTTATACTTCATATAGTTGATACTGCTTTGGTAAAAAGAAAAAAATATCCATAAAGAAGTATGAGTAAGAGAGTGATTCATGAGATGGTTCGAACACGGATTTTTATCATATTTTCTCTAGTATAAAAAGAAACTCGAAGCTGAGAAATATTTTCATTTGACATATGTATTTTTTCTATATAATTCCAACACTCTATCAAAGACCGTAGGTGGACAATAGTTCTTAAATTCCTACCGAGATGAGCAATTCAGGTTCTTAAAAAGTATATTCTTTTTATCCTGATATGTTCGTACGATAGTGCGGATTTTTTTTCGCTTTTCGTCGGAGGAACTATTTATACTCTTATTACTCTTTTTATGGCAGTTACAAAAGCTAAAAAATCAGAACAACTCGCAGCCCTCGAAGCTCAACTGAAGGATGCAAAAAGTGTTGCATTCACTTCGAATACAAAAGTAACCGTTTTGGAAGTTTCCGAACTTAAAAAAGAACTTCGAACAGTAAACGCTATATTTCTTACTGCAAAAAAAACTCTTATACGTATCGCATTTAAAAATGTATACGGTGTAGAAGTTGATCTTGATACTCTTCCTGGTCAAGTAGCTCTTGTTATTGCTCATGGTGATGCACTTACTCCATTTGGAATTGCTAATAAATATGCAACAGCATGGAAGAAAGAAAAGAAACTTATTTTCGTGGCAGGTTATATGGAAGGTCGTCTGATGGACGCTACAGAAACAACGAAACTTGCAACACTTCCTTCTCGTGAAGTTCTCCTTGCAAAACTTCTTGGTTCTATGATGTCTCCACTTTCTGGTCTTGCTCGATTCTTCGATGCTGCTGGAAAAGATCTCA
>JAGOMW010000031.1 GCA_017993345.1 Candidatus Altimarinota bacterium
AGAAAGTACCGTTATACCAACGCCTCCAACCAGACCAAGAAGAGTGCTTCGTGAATAGGTATAATATAGTCCGAGAACTCCCACACAAAGAACACACCCAATTACAAAATACCAGTTTTTCTTATTTCGAAAATAATATGCCAAAATACCCATATAAATAAGAATATATGCGCCCATAGTATTTGGACCATCAAAAATCCCCTGAAGTCGTCTTACATTGGCTCCATCAACCCCATGAAAAATAGGAACAGCTCAGCCAAATTGCCAATTCGAAGGATTTCCAGAAAATCCAAGGTAGAGGAGAAAATCTTCTGAAAATGGCCATTTTAGTGACATGCCTGCAAATAAAGCAATACCACTTGATATGAGAAAAAGGCGAAGATAGTAAGAGAGTGGATGCTTCAAGAGTGGATACCCATGAACCATGAGTAAAAAAGCGATCAAAAAACTAAAATCATACCTCCCACCATAGATCATACCCATAAACCCTGTCGTAAGAACCGTAATTCCTATAAGAGTAATGATATATAAGCCAATTAAAAAATCATATCGATTCCAGTGAAGGGATATGCGCTTTTTATATACAGCACTCAACAGTCCGATACCCATTGAAAGAACTAGAAGTTCTTTCAAAAAAGAAAATCCATGAAGTCAGAGTTTTTCACTCGTAAATACAGAGATAATCGTCATAAATGGAAGAATCAGGATCAAACCCTGAAAAGAGAATTCAAAAAGAGAATGAAAAAAGCGTTTCATAGAAAAAAGAAAATATCTTGCGAATAGTAAGTATTTCTCTATAATACGCAAGATTTCTTTTTCCAAATTTTTCATTATGAATATTGATCCTTCTAAGCTTGAGTCACTAAAAAATACTCTCAGAAAACCGCACGTAAATAGTACTTGCATCGGATGTAGTGCTTGTGTCGCTATCAGTGGGAATGTATTTGAACTCGACGATGAGTGACTCTCACGCGTTCTAAAAACAGAAACCTATGAATGACACGACGTAGATGATGCAATCGCCGCATGTCCGGTCAATGCTATTAGCTGGCAACGAGCAGATGAAAATGGAGAGTATACAGGCGGAGTTGTTGAACATATGGACGTATAAAATCCTCTCATATGAGAGGATTTTATATTTATATAGATTCAGATGATATACGACGTTTGTTTCCGAGAGAGTACTGAGACTTCGGTGTATACTCCATATAGCGAGAAATATTAAGAAGGATTCAGACTGCTACCATAAGTGATATAAGAGAAGATCCTCAGTAACTCACAAATGGGAGTGTTACTCCTGTAAGAGGTATTACATTGAGATTTACTCAGACATTCACAAATACCTGGACCAATATGAGGGTTGATATACCAAATGCAAGGTATTTTCCAAAAGGGTCTTTTACTGCACGGGCAATCGTATATCAACGATAGATGATAAAAACATATACAAGCAGGAGAACCGATCAACCAAAAGAACCAAGTTCTTCGACAATTACAGAAAATACAAAGTCTCACTGAACCTCAGGAAGATAACCAAATTTTTGAATCGATTTTCAAAATCCAAGACCAAAAAACCCACCACTTCCGAGCGCAATCAGTCACTGTTTTATTTGATAGTCTTTTCCATCTGTATCAGTATTAATAAAGAGTGTATGGTTATCCTGAAGGAAGTTATCGATACGAGTCGATATATAACTGAGTTTACTTTTTTCTCATCCGGAAGTCATTTTTCCTATCCCGTAAACACTCACGACACCGAGTATACAGGTGAGAAACGAAATTCAGAGATAACGAATATTTCCCCCTCAAACAAAATACAGAGCAATGATAACTGGGGCAATGATCAATACGGATCAAAAGTCTGGCTGAAGTGCAAGAAGCAAAAAAACTCATCATGCGATCAGAAAATAAGGTATAAAACCATCCTGAAAATGACTGAGAAGAGATTTTTTACGTTTGATGAAATATGCAAGATATATAAGAAGTCCTATCTTTACGAACTCAACTGGCTGAATCGATGGAAGTCACGGAATATCGATCCAACCAGTTGCACCATTCAGTTTTTTTCAAAAAAGTAAAACCGCTATCAAAGAAAAGTAAACTCAAAAGAGTATATATTTACTATATTTTTCGAAAAATGAATACGTAAATTTTGAAAAGAAGGTCATCAAGAGAACTCAAACAATCACATGAGTGATATTCCTAACGAGAAAATAATAGTTATACCCCTGAGTAAGGGCTGTTGTTGTTTTTTTAAATGATGGATATACACTCACTGAACTAATAACAATCATCCCAAAAATAACCAGTCCCATGACTAAAAATAAAAGAGTGGTGTCTATAGATTTTTTTTGCATAGAAACAATGAAAAAAAATACCGAGAAAATTCTCGGTATTAGAGGAAATTAGACTCGTTTTCTGAGAAAGAAATAGGATATCGGTAAAATAGCTAAGAGAAGAAAAAGTGGATTTGTTCCGGTAAGTGGAAGTTCACTTGGGGTTTCTGCAGTTTTTCCAGTCGTTCCTGTTGCAGTTACTGAAGGAGAAGTTGGAAGAGTACTCTGAGTGGCAGTTACTGATCCAGAATTTGCCATAACTGCATTCGGATTTGATGGAGCATTCAGTACTGGAACAGCTGATTTCTTGAGAGGAATTGGAGTGATAAAATCCTTCAGTGCGAGAGCTCCGTCACTGATTGTTGATCCAGACTTCCCTACTACCGAAAGAACAGTGATACTATAGCTTGTTCCCTCTTGAAGATTCGAATTGAGAGTGATTTCTACAGCACTTGGAGTAGCAGTTACTCCAGTATAACTCGATATACGGAAACTTGAGTGATCTGACTGTTTTACGAGCTGTACTTTTACACTCGATGGATCGATATCTTCAGAAAAAAGAATTTGGACATGAGTATCATCGATCACCTTCACTGATTTTACAGAAAGATTATTATTTGTTGTTTGAGAAGAACCTGTAGTAGTCGTTGTAGGAGCTGTAGTTGATAGATTATCGATACTATTTGAAGGAGAGATATCCATATCAGCTGCAGAAGCAGTTTCAAAGAAAGAAATACTCAGAAGAAACGAGCACAAAAGAATGAAGAAGGTTTTCATAATCAGTAGGTTAAAAGGCAAAATTCGGATTCATCATAAAAAAATATTAGAAAAAGGCAATCCCTATTCGGTCACTATAGCTTTACTTTAGTATAATATATTTGATAAATAAAATATATTATGGAATACTTATAAAAATAGGGAGTTTTTCATCAGGATGAACATAACTCCTTGCATCCATATAGGAAGTAGATGGTCATCCATCAAGATTCAAGAGAGTAAGAGGATCTTTCTGAAAGAGAACATTTCAGAGGATATCCTGAGCAACATCGGTGAGGCTTATTTTTTTCGGAAATACAAAGAAAAAAATCTTTCCCGATTTCGTTTTTCAAATAAGAGTCCTCTCATATTTTCCATATGCATGCCAAGATTCTCAAAAATCCTGCAAAATATTCCCAGAAAGAACGAGTGGTCAAGCCTGAAAGGCAAAACATTCTGATGAGGTGAATATACAGGAATCAATTTGATCCTTACTTTCTGAATTTTTTCTGATTTCTAGAGTATTTTTATATGATGTATAGGAAACGACATATCCAAGATTTGGATCAGATATATCGAGTGGAAAAAGAGTTGCTTTATTTTCTATCCAGAGACCTGCTGGATATATGACTCCTGATTTGAGAAGTCAAAAATAAGAGCCATTCAGAACCACTCATCCATTCTGGGATTGTATCTGTCGAGCAGTTGTACGACCACTATAAAAATCTATCCTGAATCCATCCTTTGCCTCAAATATATGAAAATCATCAGATTGTATCGGTTTCTGAGTTGAGTCAAATGAGCAACCTCAGAATAAAAAAGAGATCAGAAGGAGAAAAAGAGATCAGTACATAAAAATTCACTATTTCTTAACAATAACAAATGCATCCATAATATTTCTCCCAGGTCAGAGAATATATTTTCCGTGATGATATATCGCCGTCGATCATCCATTATCTAGGTTTATAGCATCAATACAACCAAATTTAGAAATAAATTTTGGTACATCCAATAAAGATATCTGATCGATTGTTCACATTTTCACACCGTCATTAGACGTTCGACAAATAAATGATTTCATATCTTTTCTTTTCATTTTTTCTGTTATGAGTCCCAAAGAAGAATACCGTGGAAGGAGATTTATACCATTTGTCATAAGAATAGGAAAATTTGCAATACCATTTTTTATTTCGAGCATCATTTCAGCATTTTGATTGTCACGAAGCAGAGAATAAGAGTAGATATTTTTTTGAACTAAAAGAGGAGTTCCATTAGAAAGAAATCAAAAAATACCATTTATACCCGTATCCGGAAAGTATCGAGAATATGAAAATCAATCCCCATCCATTATTCGAATCGTTTGAGTGACATCTGGAAGTCATGTATAGTCTTTCGGACTAAAATAGGCACCATTTATCCCTCAGAAAGCATTTCTTTGTTTTATGAGGGATGCTAGACTGGTAGCGGTATTTGTAGCAGATACTGTCACTCGATACTCATCATTTGCTGGTATATCAAAAACTCTGATCCGGTGACCATCTATATTCTTGGAGATAAAAGAATACCCAAAGGTGGAAGGGATAGAGATGTAGAGGAAAAAGAAAAAAGCGAGTAACCTCAATATCTTAAAAAGAAATATAAATATCTTAAAAAGAGGAATTATGAGGAGTATTCGTCTTTTTTGGGGGATATTCAAAAGTAATAATCGGTGTATGATTATTCAAAATATCTTTCGGAATTCCTAGTTCAGCTTCATATACCTGATCGATTGCCCCAAATAATCACTCAGCATAATCAAAACCAAGAAGTTCGCTATATTTCTTAACGATATATTCATTCCCCCCTTCTATCTCGATAATCGGACCAATTCCTGGCCACTCGTCAATCATACACTCAACCTCATCGTGTATATTCCAAACCTCACGATAGGTTTCCTGATAGGCTTTTTCCTGTATTCAGAGAGCTTTATATATTTCCCGCATATGGGAAAAATCAGAGACCTGACACTCGATTTCACTCACTGAATGGATATCAACTGTTCACTCAGCAATACGCTTATAAGTAGTGGTTATACGATCTCATTCATCACGTACACGAAGATACGCTTGTGGATCAGTAGGATGAAGAAATACAGCTCTTCGCATAAGAGTTCGTTTTTTTGTTTGAATTCCACCGAGAGACTGTATCGCTTCGATTGTCTTTTCGAAGTGTATTTGGGTAAATTTAATTTCGTATTCGATATGCATAAGGTATTGGTTAGAGAAGTGGAATCTGGATTTCTGGTGAAAAGTTAGAATGAACCATAAAAACAGTAAGTTTGGCAGGAAAAAGGATTTTCGAAATACCGAGAAGAAAGTCATCAAGGAAACGATCAACTTGATCTTTTTTCTGGAGGAAACGAATCTGATCATTCACCCGAAAAATCGTCATATGCGGAACATACTCAAGCTTATTTTCCAAAAAATTACTCAAATCAGGATATATCCTGAAAAATCATTTCTGAAAAGTGGAGAGTATATCTGTTTGATCTGGGGAAAGAAAGTACACTTTCGGATTCTCTATACCACCAAACATACCAACACGAGTAAAAGATATTTCGATTTCTTTTTTATCATATTTCTCCAGTATTTTTTCTGGATTTTCTGGAAGAGTGTCACTAAAGTATCCGACATTAATATGAGAAGAAAGTGGATTTTGAAACTCGACGATATCACCTCCTTTTCCAAGGATCTTCTGAAGTCAGACATACATATCTGCGAAGGCTGGTGGTGGAATGGAGAATCAAAGAAAGTGAGAAGTAGGTATCATAATATTAGAGTGATATCCAGTAAATACGAAGAAGTTTCCCATTTTTTTCGGTCATTCGATCAAATATACCTCCATTTGCCTCGATAGTTTTCCAGGAAGCTGTATTATCATCATCAGCACTCAGGAGAACCCTCTTAAGTCATATCTTTCGTGCCTCATCGAGTCAGAGAGCGAGCATATGTTTAGCATATCCCCTCCCTCTCGCACTGGGACGAAGTCCATATCCGATATGCCCTCCAGAATCTCTCAGATCTGGATGATCTATATGGTGTCGTATCTGTATGGCTCAAAGAATATCCTCACTTTCCATAAAAAAGAAGAGAGTACTATTCACTCATCTTGGATTATCAGTAAGATCAGTCGTGATGATAGAGATAAATTCTTCATATGTATCTCACGAAAAAAGTCTTCTTGGACTTGTAGGTGTAAATTCTGATGACTTCCACTCGTCGATCATATCAATATACGCTTTTTTATGCAAAAAATTTGGAAACAAAAGATGGAACATAGATATTATTAATTAGTTATGGTAATTATATGAAGATAAAGAGGAATTCAAGTTGAGTATTTGATTTTAAAATCAAATACGTACACAAAAAATATACAGAAATACAAGTATTGTTTCATAGATATTTTTATATTTTCTGTCAAGATTTTATTTTTCTTTCCTATAAAGGTATATAAGTTAATTTGACAATAAAAGATAAAAGAGTAAAATACAGGTGTGATTATAAATTTGCCTTCATTTTTTATAAGGAAACACACAAAATAAGAAACTCAGGAAAACTTGCATAAAAAATAAAAATATGCTACCCTAAGTTTGATCGATTCTTCAAAAATATAAAAATCATCGCAGTATTCCCATAATATTCTCTAATCATCTAGAATATGACAGATATCCCGAAAGATATACACGAGAAATCTCAAGTAACTCCATCAGAATGATGAAAAACGAGAGGAGAATTATGAAAGTTTGCGGTCGCTATGACTGTCGCTGCTGCTCTCCATGGGGATCCAGTACTCGGGGATACTCAGGCTCCTCTTGTACAACCAGGACAAACCATTACTCAAAATCTTCCAGATGGAAGAACGATTAGCGTGAGTTCTAGCTCAGATGTACGTACTGTGGTGGTTAACTGAGAGGTTCGTGTGATCAGAGATGGAGTAGTTCAATCACCTGAAACCAAGATTCCAGAGAATAAAACTACTTCAACCAATGTAGTAGATCGTGGTACAGTAGATCTTAGGGGGAAATCGGGTACTCCTACTCCATCTCTTCAAACAAACTCAACTACTACACCTATAGCTACAGAGAGTGGAAGACCAGCCCAAACGAGAGAAACTCAGTCTGAAAAATCAGTTACTGTGGTGTTCAATGAAAAAAAAGACGGAGTCATCCTCACTGCAAAAACAGGGAGCAAGATGGAAGTAAGTTTCAAAAATATGAAGGCGCTGAGTCTTCCAGAACAAACAACTCTTCTCCGTATGTTTGCTGATGATCAGAAACAAGCTTATTATAAGTACCTCCAATCACTCGTCACGCTTACGTCTGTTGATCCAGTCAACACTCATCTCGCTTCAAATGGGGATAGTTTTTCCTCTTTTATAAAAAAATACTGAGAGAAAGCTCTCGATGAAGCTATAAAAAAACGTGATAGATGAGAATGGACGATGGATGATTTTCATATTTTTGCAAAATATCAAGATACAATGCAAAGAAACGAGTTAAAGAGCATAAAAGAAGATACAATTAAAAATCAGGAAGAACTCTGAAAAACTGTTGCTCAGATAATACCATCACTTCTCGCGGAAGCGAGGGCTGGAAATAAGATTGTCGTCTCCGAACGCATGAAGGAAAACATACGCGACATAGCAACTGGAAATTTACCCGCAAAAGAGGAGATGCGGGCATATGCACAAGACCTCCTTCAGTATATGAATTAATTTTGCATAAAATCTGAAAATATGTTATCCTCATCAGGTAACATATTTTTATGTCGGAAAGTCTACACGACATCCCCCTTTCTGAAGATCCTGGAAAGAAAAATCA
>JAGOMW010000032.1 GCA_017993345.1 Candidatus Altimarinota bacterium
GATTTGTGTTTATTAAAGAACTCGGACATTGGTTTTTCGAGAAGAAACCATTTCTTCTGATTCTTATTAGTATTGGGTATTATCTTATAGGTATTCTCTGAGTTTGTGCGTTGTTATCATACTATCTGTAGTATATTTTACATGGATTTCCCCTTGCAAAAGGGGATTTTTTTTGTACTCTCTTTTCAGGGTTTCCGAGAATATCGAATCCTTTCCTGGATTCGATATTCTCCTGATATTTCCCTCGTAAAATATTTTCTCAATTTTCTTTTGTGATTAAAAACACACTCTCATTTCTTGCAAAATCTCTCGCGATTTTTTTTACTCTTCTTACTATTATCCTTGTTGGGATATCACTTATTCGCCCTGAGTGGATTAAAGTTGGGATAGATTGGATTGGAAATTTGATCCAGTCTATTGGAAATTGGAATTATCTCGTTGCATTTCTTTCTGCTTGTATCGAATCACTTCCGATCGTCGGAACAGCAGTTCCAGGGATGAATATCATGATTCTGGTGGGAGGATTTTGGTGAAAAGAACACATATTTTTGACGATCTTACTTGCTGCTCTGTGAGCTATGCTCGGAAATTATACTGGTTATTGGATAGGAAAATACTATGGAAAAGAACTTATTGCAAAATATGGCGATTGGTTCTGAGTCGGTATAACCGAAGCAAAAATACTCGAAAAACAGATCGAAAAAAATGGTTTTTGGTATATTGTTCTTGGAAAATTTCACAATCTTACTCGGTCATTCATTCCCTTTATTGCTGGTGGGTCTGGTATGCTTGAGAAAAATTTCTGGCTCTATAATATGATCGGATCGTGTTTATGGGCAGTAAGTGTCAATCTGCTCGGAATATTTTTTATCCAAAATTACGAAGCAATTCTGGATAATGTTGGAAAAATAATGCTCGGATGACTGATACTGTTTTTTGGATATATATACTTTTTTCAAAAGGAAAAATTTTTACAGTATATGAAAGATAAGCAGGCTGAGATAGAAGCAAAAAGTAAACGATAATTTCCCTCCTCTCTATGCCTTTTTTATTACAGATTTTCATTATTTTTCTTTCCTCATTACTTATTACTCCCCTTATTTTAAGTGGGATATCTTTTTTGTTTCAGAAGTGGGGATTTCTCGATCGCCCACATCTTTATAAATCAGAAAAGTGAAGGAAGCCCGCTCCATATGGTGTTGGGATCGTACTTATCTTGATGCTTCTTATCTTTTTTCCAGTTTTTTATTTTTCCTTTGATTTTTCTGCCATTCTCGAAAGGAGGCTCCATATCGTTATGATACTCTGAGTACTCCTCGCTCTCGTGAGTTTCGTCGATGACATGGATACCATCGGAAAATCCCCGATCTCGGTTCCTCCACTTTTTCGTCTGGGTATGCAGATACTGATAGGACTGATCATAGGACTCACCAGTATAAAGATTAGTTATGTTTCGGGTTTGTTTGGATGAGTAGTTGATTTGACTGATTATTTTATCTCTTTTTCAATTGCTGAAAATATCTATACCATTTACTATATTCCTATACTTTTGACGATTTTTTGGTATGCACTTGTGTTCAATGGTGTGAATTTTTCTGATGGAGTTCCTGGCTTAACGGGATGATATGCGCTGATATCTTTTATTATTCTTGCGGGTCTCGCGATAAAACTCTTGTTTACCGATACAAGTATTGCTGCTATCGAAAATAGTCGTTTTCTCCTTATGATCCTAGCAGTCGTGATTCCTACTACTTTTTGGCTCACTCGTGCTGATATATCGAGAAAAGTAATTATGGGTGATTCTGGAACGATCATGCTCGCCTTCCTTATAGCAACGCTTGCTATCATCGCCTGAGGGAAGATTGCAACCGCTATGGCCGTTCTTGGAGTCTATCTGATCGATCTTATCTATGTGGTGACAGTACGTATCTTGCAAGGGAAAAATCCTCTCAAATGAGAACAATCGACCCATCTTCACTTTCGCCTTATGGAAATCGGTTTTTCGAAACAAAAAATCAGACTCACAGTCTACTTTCTTACGGCATTTTTTGGTATTACGGCTATATTTCTGGATACCAAGTGAAAAATATTTCTTTTTATTATTATTTGATTTATCACCGTTTTTCTGACTCAGATACTGACAATCGTCAAGAAAAAATAATCTGAAAATAAAAAATACTCAAATTTGGGTATTTTTTTTTATTTCCTCTTTTCATTTATTGCATTTTCTTAAAAAATCTGATAGCCTCTTTATGCATTTATTTTTTACCATTTTTTATGGAAACAACTACTTTTGGATTTCTCTGATCATCGGCCAATATGTTATTTGGTGTTGGTTGACTCTGTGTGATTTTTGTGATCTATCTTATCATCACATATAACTCTCTGATTAGTGCGAAAAATAGTACTTCAGAGTCCTTCTCAGCAATCGATACGATCCTCCAAAATCGATACGATCTTATTCCCAATCTTGTAGAAGTTGTAAAGCAATACGCAAGTCACGAATCTGGTATTATGAGTAAGGTTACAGAAATGCGATCAGCACTGATGAGTCAGTCAGATAAAGGTTCGACGAAACGTTTTGCAGAAGAAAATGCTCTTCAGTGAACGATGAAGTCGCTTTTCGCAGTTGCAGAAAACTATCCAGATCTGAAGGCAAGTACCAATTTTCTCGAACTTCAAACCCAATGGTCTGAGATCGAAGATCGTATGCAGTGAGCGAGACGTGCATATAATGCAGCTGTAAAAAATCTAAATGATAAAAAGGAAATGTTTCCATCGAATATCATTGCTGGTATGATGCATTTACCAGAATTTTCGATGTATGAAGCAGATGAAGTAGCACGCACGACTCGTATGGATGCAAAAGCACTTTTTAATTCGTAATACATCGATATGTCTCGTATAACTGATATTTGTAAGAAAAATAATATTCAGGATCTCGCAGAGATTAGTCATCTTGAAGCTTTTTTTCAAGATCCTGATATAAATAAGGAATTAGAAAATGCTGAAAAATTTAGAAAGATTCGATATATGGTACTTATTCCTCTTGTAAGTGCTATAACAATTTTGATTTTTTATGCATCTGCAAGTGGTATGTATAATGTTGAGGTAGGAGAGGATAGCGGTATATATCGTCCCAGTGAGTTTTCTGATGGTATCGTCCCTACATTTTTTATAAACTTTCTTATCATCTCCATCGTTATTGCCCTTTTTCGATCGAAAATCGAAGGGGCGATCAAAGATCGTATCCTTACAAAGCTCTCAAAAGAGCTCTATAGTAAGCTCGAATACAATCAGTCGAAAAAATATGCATTTGGTGATACGCGTCTTTTAGTGAATTCGTGACTTTTGAATGATTATGAAGATGTCGATAAAGTTGAAGATTCTATTGCCTTCACGATCGATGAACCTCACAAACATATCCTTGTACAGGGGTATGAACTCGAGACTTCACGTACAACACGTGATAGTAAAGGTCGAAGAAGTAAGAAAACGACTAATCATTGTTATCTTCTGAGAGTGATGTTTCCAGAGGCTCGCATCGAACTTAAAAATGATCTTCTTATCAAGACAGATGAAGCGGATAGCCCATCGAAAAGTATTGTTTTTGCTTTTATTGGAGCCTTTATAGGATTTTTTATTTGATCAATTGTTACAAATGATCAAACACTCGGTATAATATCTGCAATTATCGGATGAGTTATTTTTTTCTTGCTGAGAAGGTGGTATATTCAGAAAAAGCGGGTTCGTCTTGAGAATATTGAATTCGAGAAATATTTCGATGTAAAGTGTGATGATCAGATCGGGAGTCGTATGATTATCACTCCTGCATTTATGGATCGGCTCGTCAAACTCGCAAAATGATCCCCATATCACTATGAGCTTCTCTATCGTGCAGATCGATTTTATATCAAGTGGTCAGTTGGATCGAGCTATCTCGAAGTGAATACTTGGAAAAATATTCGAGAAAATATCGGAACATTTATATCTTGGTATGCTCAGATGAAAGAGATTGTTGGGTTTGTCGTTGATATGAGGCTCATGTACTATTCTCATTTTTCAGTCGATGATACTCGTCCAGATGTTATACCTAGGTATGATCAGATGGAATCTCTTGAGACAACCTCTCGAAAATCTTCTTTTACTTCATGATTTGGTATTTCTGTCCTCCCCTCCTCTTCTCTTGTCTGATCAGTACTTAATATTGGAAGTATGCTCTCAAGATTCCGTTAATATATCATTCGTATATAAAAATAATCTCACAAAAGTGAGATTATTTTTATATATTCATCGAGTTGAGTTTTATTTTCCATAGCGTTCGCTTACTTTTTTCCAGTTTACAACTTTCCAAAAGTTCTCGACATACTTGGCCCGAGCATTTCTATAGTCGATATAGTAGGCGTGTTCCCAGATATCACAAGTGAGAAGTGGTACATCTTCTGTGGTGAGCGGTGTGAGGGCGTTCGCTGTATTGATGATATCAAGTGAACCATCTGGTTTCTTCACAAGCCAAGTCCATCCAGATCCGAAGTTCGCGAGACACTTCGCACTGAATTCTGCTATGAATCCATCGAGATTTCCCCACTTTACATCGATCGCTTCGAGAAGTTCTTTCGATGGTATGTGATTTGCTACTGGTCCAAGACTTTCGAAATAAAATGTATGATTCCAGATCTGAGCTGCGTTGTTGAATGTGGGCCCAGCTGGAGATTTCTGGATGATTTCTTCGAGAGAAAGGTTTTCATATTCAGTTCATGGAACGAGTTTATTCAGGTTGTCTACATAGGTCTGATGGTGTTTTCCAGAGTGATACTGGAGAGTCTCTTCTGAGATATGGGGAGCGAGTGCATCTGATGCGTATGGAAGTGGTGAAAGTGTGAACATAGTATATTTTTAGAGGTTATGGATTCCGTAGAATCTGGAGAAAGTATACCGATCTAAAGAAAAACGCAAGAAAATCCAGAAATAATCCTATAAAACGGATTTTCATAGACAAAAGTGAGAAAAAATGTTTGACAATGAATATGGAAAATATATACTCTCCAAATCGATCGGATCGATGGTATAATCAAGTTTCCTATTTTTGGAAACACCATATGAGAAGACGTGTTTCGGAGAGAAATCATGTTTTTGTTACTACGTACTGCTGTTGAAGGGAAGGCACCACATGAAATTGGTGAAGGGATTAAACAGGCTTTGAAAAAATCCCCAGTTTCAGACCAGGTGGTAAAATTGGCACCTTGTGCCAAGGGAATCGTTAGCAAGAAGAAACGTCCAGCTTTTCTTGCTGAGGTCACTGCCATAGCTTTTGGTTAAAAATATGTTTCTTATTCTGAATAAAAAAGAGCCTTCCGGGGCTCTTTTTCTTTGTTTTTTTGCCTCTTCCCAATTTTTCGATATACTTCCCGTATGCAACTGACCAAATCCCTCCTTCATACAACGGATACTTATATCAAAAAACTCAGAGATGCTTGAGTGGAGACGGTTTCTGATTTTCTCTCTCTGTTTCCTCGCGATCATGATGATAAGAGCGAGGTAGTGGCTCGGTTTTCCCTTCTTGATATCCGGGAAAAACAAGCGATCGAGTGTAAGATCGAACTCCTGACGAGTGAGACGACTCGCAATAAGAAGCTCCTTATAAAGGCGGTGATCGAGGATAGTGATGGTTCGTATGCAGAGGCAGTATGGTTCAATCAGAGGCAGATTCTCACGAAGTTTTCTCAGGGAGATACGGTACTTCTCTATGGGAAACCAAAGTATGAGTATGGACGTCTTTCATTTCCCTCACCCGATATAGAGCATATTTCTCCAAAACGTCAGGAAATCGTTCCAGTTTATTCCGATGTGAACTATATTCCTGGAAGTTGGATTCGTGAAAAGATGATATTTTTGAAATCATATCTTCTCGATATGGATACTCTCGATCATCTTCCCAAAGAGATCCGATCCAAAAAATGAATGCGCAAATATAGTGAAAGTGTTCGTTCGATACACTTTCCCACTTCCCTTTCAGATTTTGAACAGGCGAAGTCAGAAATCGGATATGCAGAGCTCTTCGAATTTCAGCGTATCGGAGTAGAGAAAAAATATCATCTGAGAAATGAAAGTGCTGGTCTCGCACCCGTCCTTCCACTGGATATCGATCTGATGAAAGAACTTATTTCTGAGCTTCCATTTCCACTGACCAATAAACAGAAAATCGTCCTCTTCCAGATTCTCAAAGATATGTGAGAACCTCATGCGATGGCAAGACTCCTTCAGGGGGATGTTGGAACCGGGAAAACCGTCGTAGCGCTTCTCGCGAGCATTCATGCGATACTCGTCTATAAGAAAAATAATCCCGATGAGAATCTTCAGATCGCAATCATGGCACCGACAGAAATCCTGGCACGTCAGCATTTTTCTGGAAATGAAGCATGACTCATGAAACTCGGCATACGAGCGGATCTTCTCGTCGGATCCTTGACTCCTCGTCTGAAAGAAGATGCACGAGAAAGACTCGCATTGGGTCAGACGGATATCATCTTTGGTACACATGCGCTCATACAGGATACGGTTCGATTTCGTCGACTAGGATTTGTGGTGGTAGACGAACAACATCGGTTTTGAGTCGAACAGCGAAAGGCTCTGGAAGAATACTTTACCACTATGAAGCCTCATAGACTCAACATGTCAGCGACACCGATTCCAAGAACCCTTGCACTCACCGTATATGGTGATCAGGATGTGAGTGTTCTTGATGAGTATCCAGTCGGAAGAAAGCCGATCCATACTCGAGTCGTGAAAGAAATACAACGGGAAGAGATATATCGATTTATTACCGAAGAAGTAACTCAGGGTCGTCAGGTGTATTGGATTTCCCCTCTCGTAGAAGAGTCAGAGACGCTCGATATATCGAATGCGACGAGTATGCAGGAGGATCTCTCTCATATTTTTCCAGATTTTGTAGTTGGACTCATTCATGGAAAAATGACGGGGAAGGAAAAAGACAGAATTATGCAGGAATTTTACGAAAATAAAATCCAGATCCTCTCAGCAACCGCCGTGGTAGAAGTTGGGGTCAATAATCCAAATGCATCGATCATCTGTATCGAGGCTTCTGAAAGATTTGGACTTTCTCAGTTGCATCAGTTCCGTGGTCGTGTGTGACGATGAGAGGATCAGTCATATTGTTATCTCTTTACTACGAAGGAGTACAAGTCTGATCGTCTGAAAGCGATGGAGCAGACGGGAGATGGATTTGAACTCGCTCAGATCGATCTGGAACTTCGTGGTCCTGGTGAGGTTTATGGAGTCAGACAATCAGGAGTTCCTGACTTTCACTTTGCCGATCTTAGAGATGTTGCTTTGATTTCTGAGATCCGATCGGATATCGAAGAGTGGATGAAGTTGGGAAAATAATTTTTACCCCCGTATTTTCTTATGTCACAGATTATAGAATTGACCCTCAAAAAACTAAAAAAAATCGGACTCGAACATGAGATTCCCAATATTACGGAACAAAATGCCGCGTTCCTCAAAAAGCTGATTCTCGAGCGTCAGCCAAAACATATGCTCGAAATCGGCACAGCGAATGGATATTCCACACTTCACTTTGCGAGTGTTCTGGGTGGAGAAAGTGACCTTGTGACCATCGAGCAAGCGTGGAATATGCATACTTTTGCTGTGGAAAATCTAAAAAACTGCAAGATAAAAAATGTATTTGCTTTTTGGGGAGATGCGAAAAAAATCCTTCCAACATTCAGAGATGATTATTTTGACTGTATCTATATCGACGCGATGAAAAAAGAGTATCTTCTTTATTTTCTCGCTTCCCTACGGAAAGCAACGCCCGATGCGATCTTTGTGATCGATGATGTCGAGAAGTTTCGCGATAAGATGGAGGACTTCTATCAGT
>JAGOMW010000033.1 GCA_017993345.1 Candidatus Altimarinota bacterium
GGATAGTACTTCACGGCTCAGATTTTTCACTGACATGCTCGGATGATCTCTGGCGTCGTCGTTGGTTTCAGGGATATCGTGAGGATGGGAGTCGTTCCTTCTGGAAGAAGTTGCTTGAGTTTTTCATTATAAAGGTCTACTTCTTCCGCAGTTTCGATATGTCGAGGGAGTAGATTTGGCATCGCGAGAACCTGTGCAAAGGGCGACTGGAGTTTGCATACTGCTTCGAGGATGGCACTTGGTTTTTCTGAGGCTGGGCCTGTTAGGGGTCCATTGTATCATCTCAGGTGTGTATGGAAATCCGACGGAGAACGAAGAGAAATCTGCATAAGAAGGAAGTGAGGATATACAGAGAGAGTGTAAGAAAGTCTTCTGAAAAATCAAAAGGAAAACTTGCGATCCTGATTTTTTCCTCTATAATCCAGTCATGAAAATCCGACTCAAGACATAATCTTGTATCTCATGGCAAAAGACTCGTTCTTTTGCCATTTTTTGAAGTTTTCTGGAGTTATTTTCTATCTTAACCCATAAGAGCTATGCCTTTTTTTAAAAATTTTTCTGTATTCAATGCTTCTGGTCCACACTGTACGACTCTGGAGGAACTCGAAAAAATCGCACAGAGTGACTCTGATTATATCGTGATGAAATCCTGTACACTGGAACCACGTGATGGGAATCCTTCACCTCGATATGCGGCATTCGAAGGGGGATCGATCAACTCTATGTGACTTCCGAATCTCGGATATGAGAAATATATCGAGTTTTCACATATTCTCACGGAGAAATATCGAAAACCCGTGATCGCGAGTATCGTCGGGATGAAACCAGAAGATTTTCCGACGATTGTTGAGGCATTTGAATCCCGAGGTGCAGCAAAAGTCCTTGAAATCAATCTCTCTTGTCCGAATGTCGTAGGGAAGCCTCAGATTGCCTATGATTTTAATGATACTCGTGAGATACTCGAAAAAGTCTGCAAGTATAAGAAAAATACTGCATTTGGAATAAAACTTCCTCCATATTTTGACTTCGCACACTATGAAGCGATGGCGCTTATCCTCAGAGATTTTCCGATTGATTTTATCACGTGTGTGAACTCTGTAGGAAATGCGCTCGTCCTCGATCCAGTAAGCCATAGACCACTTATCAAACCAAAAGGAGGATTCGGTGGTCTTGGTGGTGCGATCATAAAGCCGGTTGCTCTCGCAAATGCCCGGAAGTTCTACGAGCTTCTTGGAGATACGATCCAGATAGTTGGATGTGGTGGGATCGTCACAGGGGTGGATGCGTATGAGTATTCACTTTGTGGTGCGAGTGCCATCCAGATTGGAACAGAGTATGATCGAGAAGGGAATAGTGTATTTGGAAGAGTGAAGAGAGAGGCAGAGGAATATGCTCGCTCTCAGTGATGGAGTTCGATCGAAGAAAGTCAGGGAAAACTCGAGGTTCTATAATATAAAAATCCATCTATGCTCTCATCTATAAAAAGTGAATTTATCACCTACTGTGTACAGAATAATGTCCTGAAGTTTGCTACTGAAACTCCATTTGTTCTCAAGTCCGGAAGAGAATCACCTTGGTTTTTCAATGCGGGGAATCTCATGCAACACGGTGAGTGACTTGCTCGACTTGCCATGATATATACCGATGCACTTCTTACTCATTTTCGTGATGCCGACGGAAATATCGATGCAGATATCCTCTATGGTCCAGCCTATAAAGGAATTCCCCTTGCTGCGGTCGTCGCACAGGAATACTATCGTCGCACAGGAAAGAGTATTGGATTTTCCTCTCATAGAAAAGAAATCAAGGATCATGGGGAATGAGGAAATGGATTTGGGATGAGTGTCTCTGGAAAGTCATGCATCCTTCTCGATGATGTGATCACCGCTGGAACCGCTTTTCGTAAATCCGTCGAAGATATCGAAAAAGATGGTGGAACTGTGTGATGACTCCTCGTTCTTCTCGATCGTGAAGAAGTCACAGGTGATGCTCATATACCTCCTCTAGGAACTGAACGTATTTCTGCGATCATGCAGGCTGAGCGAGATAATGGTATAAAAATCGTCTCAACTCTTACTTATACGGATATACGAAGTGGTATAGAGTGCTGACTTATAGGGGATAGGGAAATAGCCATTTCCATGGACTCGTATCATGAAAAATACTGAATTTATTCATAGTTGATAATTTTCTGATCTTCACTTCTTTTGTATGTCTTTTCTTCAAAAACTTTTTCTAATTCAAGAAAAAAATAATTCTCTTCTCTGTGTTGGACTCGATCCAGATATATCACGTATTCCTGAGTGAGCCAATTGAGTGGTTCACTTTCTAAAAAATATCATCGATGAAACACATGATCTTGTTTGTTGTTATAAGCCACAGATAGCGTATTTTTCGAGTTATGGAGGTGAGTCTGATCTTATCGAGATCATCAAGTATATTTATACGAATTACCCCGATATTCCTGTGATCCTCGATGCAAAGCGTGGAGATATAGGAAGTACGGCTGATCAATATGCTCGAGAGATTTTCGATCGATATGGTGCGGATGCGATCACTGTGAATCCCTATATGTGAGGTGATACGATCGAACCATATCTTTCGTATGAAGGGAAATGAGTCATCGTCCTGTGTAAAACCTCGAATCCAGGAAGTGGTGACTTCGAAAATCTAGAACTCCAAAATGGTCGGAAGCTTTATGAGGAGGTAGCAAAGAGAGCATGAGAAGACTGGTCCAAAAAATGAGAAGTCCTCCTCGTGGTATGAGGAACCTATCCTGATGAGATCGCTCGTGTGAGAAATATCGTCTGAGACGATATGGTATTTCTGATTCCTGGTATCTGAGCTCAGTGAGGCGATATCGAAGCGATTGTAAAAGCGGCAAAAAACTCTCAGTGAGCTGGCATGATTATCAACTCTGCACGAGCGGTTCTCTATCCACAAATAGGAACAAGTAGAGAAGAAGCAATACGGACGCGGGATATTATCAATCATCATAGGTAATCTTTAATCATTCTTTACGGTTATGTACTTTCTCCATCCTCATTTTTCTTATCTCACTGAAAAGATTCCTGAAACAAAAATAGTCCGATTCGAGAAATTCTCTGATGGTTGGCCACGGATATTTCTTGAAGAAAAAGAAAATATTTCAGGAAAAGAGATTACTTATATCGGGGATTTTCGTTATGTGGATGATTTTTTCGGACAGATTGCTTTTCTCGATGGAATCGGGAGATATGCACCGAGTCGGATCGATATTATCGTTCCATTTTTCCCAGCGGCATCGATGGAGCGAGATACTTCGAGTGGAGAGCTCTCTATTGCTCATGTATTTGCTCGGATGCTTGGACTGATCGGTGATCGTCATCCAGGAAGGGTACATATTCATCTCTATGATATCCACGATGAACGAGAGATTTTTTATTTTCCTCCATCGCTTCAGATTCATCATCATACAACCACGGATATTCTGAAAACATCGGTCCTAAAAAATTCACCGATTATACTCTTTCCTGATGCGGGTGCCAAGAAAGCATTCTCTCGATTTTTTACGAATTACGAAGTTGTTACCTGTGCGAAGGTACGAAAATCTCCAACAGAGATAGAGATGTATTTTGAGTGAGGAAATCTCGATGGAAGGGAAGTCTTTATTATCGATGATCATATAAGAAGTGGCGGTACTCTCGTAGAAGCGTGTCGATATGCACGCGCAAAATGAGCCAGTTCGGTATCAGCTTTTGTTCCACATTCGGTATTTGCTGAGTGAGTAAAAGAGAGTTTTTTGAGTGCATTTGATGGATTTTATACGACAGATACCATTCCTGAAAATATCGAGAGATTTTCAGGAATGGAAAAGGTGAAAGTATTGCCTTTTTTGAATTACTAATTTCTTCAAAGGAATATTTTCTGTTGATACCCGTCACTCTTGCATTTTCCTTTCATTTTTATACAATACAGCACAACTTTTCTCTCTATTTTTTTAAGTATTTTTTATGGCTTTTGCTATCGATCGCGTCGAGGCAGCTCGTCGACTTTCCGTATCGACTCGTACAGTTGACCGACATATACAGGCAGGACGTATTCGTACAAAAAGAATCGGAAAAAAAATGTTTCTTGATGAGGATGATGTTGAACTAATTCGTGTTTCCGAACCTTCTCATAATGAAGAAGATGTAGTCTTTTTCGAAAAGCAGAATGAAAGAGATGATGTTGAGGTGATTCATAAAAAACGAGAAATAGTTGAAAAAGAAGATCGACTTCCTGACTTTCATGAACTTTATAGAGAGGCAACCGCTATTATCTCGAAGAAAGATGATATTATCCAGGATCTCTCTTATCGTCTCGGAAAAACCGAGATGGAACTGAAAAATTCGATTCCTCTCGTAGAGTATAGTAGAGCTACATTCCTCCTTGAATCTACGAAAACAAAGGGTTCTGAAGATACGCAGTCACTCTCAAAAGAAGTAGAAAATCTCGAAAAAGAAATCACAAAAAGAAATTCGGCTATTATTGGTTTAGCTATTTTGTTTATCCTCGTTCTTGCATTTTCAGTTGTATTTTTTCTTTCTACAAAATTAGCCACCTTTGGCTAATTTTTATTATAATTTTCCTCTATTTTTATGCAACAATATCATTCTCCAAAGCGAATTCTTATAAAACTCTCATGAGAAGCTCTTCAGTGAGATCAGGGTTATGGAATCGATCCAAAATTTCTCGCTTTTCTCGCAAAAAAGATAGTATATCTTGTTCAGAAAAAATCTCTCGAAGTAGTAATTGTAGTTGGTGGGTGAAATATTTTTCGTGGAATTGAACTTGAAGCTGGTGGTTTTGATCGTGTTGTGGGTGATCATATGGGCATGATGGCAACAATTATTAATGGATTAGCTGTTGGTGAAGCAATAAAAGAGGCGGGTGTTGATACTCGTGTTATGAGTGCGATCCCGACTCATAAAGTTGCTGAAGACTTTATTCGTCAACGCGCACTCAGACATATCGAAAAGGGAAGGGTAGTTATATGTGTTGGTGGTACAGGAAATCCCTTTGCTACAACTGATTCGTGTGCAGTTCTTCGTGGATTGGAGCTTGGGTGTGATGTTGTAATCAAGGCGACGAAGGTGGATGGTATTTATGATAAAGATCCAAAAAAACATACTGATGCTGTTCGATATGATTCTCTCCATCTTCATGAGGTACTTCAGAAAGATATAAGAGTTATGGATCAGACTGCTATTGCTCTTGCAAATGATGAGCATATGCCAATCTATGTTTGTAAGATAGAAGATATCGATAAAATCGGTACAGGAGATATTATCGGAACTTTTGTTCATATAAAGTAGATCCTTCCTTCATTGCTTGCTAAACTTTAAAGAACTTCCAGTTTATAAAATAAAACCCCTTCAGGGGTTTTATTTTTAGTATGAATCTACGATTTCATATTTTACTGTTTTATTTTTTCGAGTTCCATCAACGTAGACGATGGTGAGCGTAACATCATAGGTTCATTTCCTTTGGAATATATGAGAAGTACTGTATCAGTGTACAAGAGGGGTATTATCTCAAAAATTCCATATATAGTCATCGATCTGTCAGATTGTTCATTTTGCCTCAAAGTCGATGGTACTGTCTATGACTCATGGATTTATACTCGGTGTAAAATCAATCGTTTCAGCTTGATCTTTTAATACAAGCGTATACTTCATAGAGGCCCTCTCACCATCATTTCCTATAATAGTGAGGGTAATATTTTTCTCTCAAGAGGTACTATATTGGTATTCTTGTATAGAGTCTCATTCTTTCGGAGCTTTCCCCTCACCAAAATCAAAAATAAATTTTTTAATTTCTCATACAGTGCTTTCTGATCTTGAGGCATCAACCGTTACAATACTTGGAACATAGTCTGAACTATTTGTTACTGAAAGTCTTGGAATAAGATTTTTTCTTTCTATATCGATAATAATATTGTCCCGTGCCGTTTCATATCATCCTCATGGTATATTTGTCTGACTCTTAAATGTGTAGATTCATTCTATGCTATATCTGAGTGGTTCATTGAGGGTGATATTTACTTTTTTTCCATTCATTTCTGTGTGTTTTCATTCGGCATTTATATTCCATCGGACACTTTCGAGGATATATCCAGGATTTTTTGAAATCACATCCCGTGCATCGAGAGTCAGTGTTTCTGGAGGTGCAATATTTTCAGAAAGTACATATGATCTGAGATCTTGTTGATAGGTTGAAGGATCTTTATTGAGAACATTCCCATCATTATCGATCACCTGAACGTGTCGTTCCAGAGTGAGGGGTTCACGTACATTCACCTCTTTTTCTATTTCCTTCCTTTCCCCTGTAGCGATTTCGAAGATAAGCTTTACTTTGTTGATTCCATATCTTACAAATGTATAGGTACAAGTATTTTCACCCTTTTTACAGATAATAGTATTGTCGTTGAGGAGCCATTCGATGTTTGTGATCTGGTTTACTGGAATATTTACTCAGGTAAACGCAAAATAAAATTGGAGAGGATTTACTGTATCTTGTTCTGAAATGATGGTTCATTCCAAGTTTTTTATATTTGAATTTTGCAGTACAAATATCCTATCACATCCGTTTCCATATACTTTCAGACAAATATATTTCGGATTTGATGAAAGTGTTTCTGTAATGCTTGTTTCCGTTACTTCTTTTCCACTTTCTTGATATACCCATCTTGGTGTTCCTATGGATTTGAGTGAGCTTGCATCCAGGGTGATGATATTGTTATTTTGTACATCTTTTTGCTCTTTTGAGCTTACGAGTCATCTGATTTCTATATTTGGGATTTTTATATCTATCGTTTCATTAATTCAGAGGTTATTTTTCCCAGTATATGTTCCTTTTATATTATATGCTTTTACCTGATCAAATGTACAGATAATGCTTTGTTCTCTTGTTGGATCACTTCCTTGCATAACTGAATTACCGTTACTACAGCGTGCTCAGTCAAAATTTATTGAGTAGGATTCAATAGCAAAAAGTTGATTTTTTATAATTCAGATAGCATTGCTTCTGAGATCAAATGCGACCGTAATCGGTCCAATCATATTTGTCGTATCGATGATTCTCGAACTTCATCGTGAATCTGCTTGATTATAGAGTTCTTGATCATATATTAGTATGGCACCATCGGGATTGGTGTAATCTTTCGCATTGATAATACTAAAAAGAAATGCCCAAAACGCTAAAATACTAAAGAGAAGTATTCCTATTACAATAGCAATCAATCATGAAAGGAGTCGTTTTCTTTTGAATTCTTTTGGTGTCCAAAAGGCTCGAAAAAGCGAAACCATCCAAGCTATGGAGATAAAGAATATAATTGTTCAAAAACTTCCATTTATCAGATTACTCAGCCACCATTTTATATCCTCAAGATGAATATTAAATATTTTTGCAAAAAATACTGCTTGATCTGGATTGAATGCTATATAAGCAAGGAAACTTCCAAGAAAAATAATTGCTACAAAAAAAAGTGTTCCAATGAGTTTTGCAAAAGTAGCAAAAGTAATCGGTTCTTTCGGTTTTTTTATGGTTGTTACCTCTTTCTGCACTATATTCTCTTCCAATTTTGTCCCCTCAGTTTCTGCTGCAGGGGTTGGACTTTGTCCTGATTGTGCCAGGATTTCTTCCAGAAGAGATGGTGGCTTTTTCTCTGTATTGGAAGTTTGATCTTTTTGAGCTTCGTTATCCATAAAATGTATGAAAAAATACTAACAAATAATCCTTTGTTAGTA
>JAGOMW010000034.1 GCA_017993345.1 Candidatus Altimarinota bacterium
ATCCCACCAGGAGAAGAATCAGAACATCCAGCAAGAAACTCTGCGGCACTCGTACCAGGGGTGGAAACATCACAATCAGCACTCACTTGAAATGAAGAGATAATAACTCATACAAGAATGACGATAGAGAAAAAATTTTTGAAAAACATAGAAGTCGAGAAGAGAAATTAAAACTGGAGCTGTAAGATAAGGGCGACTACAGCATAAGCAACGGTAATAGTAAGCATACCAACTATAGAGTACGTCACTCCTTTCCACGCTTTTTTCATCCTTGTCTCATCTCCATCGGCAGTAAGAAGCTGATAAGCGAGATATAGAAATGTTCATACCAACACGAGTGGGAGGGCTACTTTTAAAAGTATTTCTTCCACAAAACGGAGAACAGAGATAAGATTCCATCCATTTCCAGAACCACTTGAAAAAATACTTCCCTGAGGAGTTTGATCTCAAAAACCGATGTCATCTTTTGATATAGCAAAAACATGAAACGGGAGAAGAAGGAAAAATATGAAAATGGATCGAAGGAAATTCATAGGAAAGAATTATATTTGAATAGAAGTAACCACTTTAACAATAGCATAAGCAAGACCAGACACAAGTACCCCAATAATCGAGTAAATAATCATATATCGAGCTTTTTTAATCTTCTCATCATCTCCAGCTGCAATAATCATCTGAATCCCTCCCCAAGTGAGAGAAATAACTCCGAGGATAGATGCGATACCAATACCATAGCTAATAATTTGTGCAAGGATAGATGAAGGATCAGCATTATCTACGAGAATATCAGAAGGATTGAGTATGGGTGCAACATCTGCAAAAACACTCTTTGATAAAAGAAGAAAAATGGTAATGAGAAGAAAAATCTTTTTCATAAAATGAATTGAGGATTAGGAAAGGAGATATCGTGCAAAGTTCATAATCGTATAGGAGAGAAATGCTACGAGAATCGCTATAAGATTCCACTTGATAATCGTCTTCGCTTTGCTTGCTTTTTCACTGTCACCACTCGAAAGGATATAGTAATATCAAGCAATAATCAGAGAAATAACTGCTATAATCGGAATCACAAAAAGCATAATACCCGATATCTGTCCAAGAAGATAGGTAAAAGCACCCATCCCCGAATCAACCGGTCAAGTATGTGAAGCAATCAGAGGGTCCATATTTTCAAGCCTGATACGATAGTTAGGATCGGAGATATCATCAGAGGCATCAGATGCAAAAACTCTATATGTAGAAAGAAGACCAAGAAGCATGAAGAAGGGTGTGAGGATTTTATGAGTGAGAAGTCGCATAACAAAGGAGGGATTATAGTGGTGAAAATTCGTCGATGAGGGTCTTCTTTTTTTACTATATCATATTCATAAAAAAAAGCCAAAAATTTGCAAAAAGAAGGTTTCCATATATTATGTGCGAGATTTCAAGGCTTTTTTCTTGTTTTAAAAAGAAAAACCCATTATTCTCAAAACTTCATTTTTATGCATATTCTTCTTCTTATTCTTGCTCTCTTCATCATTATTGTAGTGATGATTCAATCAAAAGGTACTGGACTTTCTATCGTTCCTGGATCTGGAGATTTTGGTAAATTCGAGCGCCGTGGTCCAGAAAAAATACTTCATAATCTTACTATTGGAGTGATAGTTATTTTTATTCTTGGTTGTATGGTTTCTTATTTCATCTCTTAAAGAGGGATACTTATTTTTGTTCCGTTTTTTTCGAGAGCTGAACGAAAATACAGTCCTCGAATATAACAAAAAATCCCATGGATATCAGTAAATTTCGTATTCCTACGATTCGTGCATCGAGTATTATCGCAGCTCTGCTTTTTCTCCATTTGATTGGTGTCTATATTTATGAAGGAGGAACATCGATCGGTGTTGCTTGAGGAAGTACCAATATTGGCCTTATAGGTGAAGCACCTACGATACCAAATCCTCTTGAATATGGAAAAAATAGACAGACTGACTTAATGCTCAAATTTTTGTTTCGTTGACTTATTTCGTACAACGTTGCTACAACAAGTTATGGTTGAGACATAGCGACTTGCGATATATGAGATCTTTCAAAGGTAGTTTGTACTCTAAAAGATGGGCAACTTTGGTCAGATGGAACCGAGATACAATCAGAAGATATTATCGCTACCTATCAATCATTTCGAAATAATTCGACAAATGAAAAAGTAAAGAACTTCCTTGGAAGCGTATCGATTATTTCTCCAGGACCCAAAACAATCGAATTTTCTGCAAAGGAAAAAAATTCACTTATGCTCGATATTCTCTCATATCCGATCGTACGATCGGATATGCTTGAACGTATAAGAACGAATCGATTTACCGCTGATGGATACCTCACTTCTGGATCATATGTCTTTACGGAAAAAGTAAAAAATGAACAGTATGGATATGAACGAATTACTATAAAAAGAAATACGAAAAATCCATGAGAAAGTTGGCTCGATAAATATAACTTTCTATTTTTTCCGAACGTAAATAGCCTCGAGCGTGGAAATGATAATCTCAACATCATCGTTCCTTCGATTAAGAAAGAAAAAATACAACTGAGTCCTCGATTTGCCTCTTACAACTATACACTCCAAGAATATATCTGACTTTTTGCGAATACAGATACAATCGACAAACCAATACGACAACACCTCATGCTTCAAGCAGGAGATAGCCTCTCAGGAATTATTATGGAAGGGGAAAAAAGAGTAGGAAATATCCTGGGGGATAACTCAAATAAAAAAGTAAATTCTCTGACGAAAAGTCTCGGTGATATTCTGAGAGAAAAATGATATACAAAAGTAGATGAAAAACTGAGTCTTCTCGAAAAAGAGAATGGGATGCTTACTGGAAGTAGTATTGATTATGGAAATACTACTTGGATCGATAGCCCTTCGAAGAAAAAAATATTCTTCAATGAATGAGCTGAATGAGTTCTCACAATTTCTGGAAAAACGCCAACAGGAACTCTCTGAGTAAATATAAATGACTATATTCTCAAAGAATACTGAGCCGGAAATCCTCGTTTTAGTTACAAAGTAAGTCTCGATAATGGAACTCTCAAGGAAGGAAAAAATACCTATACAATACAATTTATAACAGGAACTGGTGGAACAAGTACTGGGGAAATGATTACGGTATATTATTCAAAAGATGCAACCTATCTAACAAAGATAAAATCCGAGCTCGAAGGTGAATATCTCGCAGGACTAAATACCCCGGAACAAGTAAATAGTCGACTTGCGAAGGTGCAATCAAAAAAAACTGCCCTTCTTGCACTCGATCAAAGATATTACTATAATGAAAAGCTCATTCCCTACACTCTCCATATAACATATATTGATGAGCCAGCATCATTGGAGCGATATGCAATCACACTCAGTGAAGCCCTCACAAATCTGGGGATCAAGAGCGATCTTACAAGAAAAGATAATAAATGACTGGCTGAAATGCTCCAAAAATGAGAAAAAAACTATGATTTTATCATTGTGGGATTTGAAGCAAGTGGAAGACTCTCTCGAATTGGGCAAGTATTTCTTTCGAGTGAAGCAAAAACGGGTATCAACTTTGCAAAGATAGAAAGTAAATCTCTCGATGCTCTTTTTGCAAATCTTCGCATAGCAAATACAAAAGTAAGTGTCGACGAGATTATCAAAAAGATCCAAGAGTATCTTGATAGTGAGGCGTTTTTCCTTCCTATTTCCAGCCCAATTCATACACTTTATATCGATAAGAACCTGAAAGGAATACAAAAAATAGATACCTTTCAAGATATCACTACTCTCTATAGTGTTGTAAAAAAAGCAAGTATAAAAGAAAACTACCATATAGAGTGGAGTGAGAAAAATATCACTGGATTTTTTCACTGGCTCTTCCAAAAATCCATGCTCAAATAATCTTCCCCCCCCCTTCTTTTCATGGAACATCACGATACAGAGCATCACACAAAATCTGAAGATGCATCAGAAACTCATCATCAAGATGAACAAGAACATAAAGAAAAAATTCATCATCACTCAGAATCTCCGAACGAAAAAACCTCTCAACATACATCAATCGCTCTGAGTGCTTGGGAAATGGTTACAAATTTTCCATCACTAAAGAAACTCAACTTCTTTCCATCATTCATCGGAATGTTTTGGCTGATGATGATTATTGTATATCAGGTAGTATTTACGTATGTTATCATCTTTCAAAAAAAAGATGCTTTTATGGAATCAGCTTTGGAGTTAATTCATAAAGATTATTTTTGAAATGTTCTCATCTTTTTTTGAACTATTTTTATATTGTATATTTTCATTAGCCCTCTCACAGAATGAGGGATGATCGAAATGATTCACTCATACAAGAAAACAAAAGGAGCTAAGGTACATAGAACTTTTCAAGGTATTTTCGATTGATTTCGTCATTTTTTACCACTCTTTGAAGCTCATAATGTGATTGCAATCTTTCGTCCACTGACGATCATCACATTCTATATTATGCTTCTTCGTCTTTTTGGACGGGAATATCTTGCACCCGTATCATATGTAATGCTCGTATATTTGATATTTGCATTCTTTATGAATATGTGTTTCGCATATGTAAAATTTTTTATTATTTTTGAAAATAAAGCTGTTATACCAGCCCTGTCAGCCTCAACCAATATGGCTATGCGACATATATGAATAACCATGAGACTCTATTCTACAATGATACTCTTGTACCTGAGAACTCTGCTTGTAGCCCTGATATTTCTAGGTATTCCATTTGCTATATCTGGAATAATCGCACTTTTTACAATCGTAGGCGTACAAATATTTCTTCTTTCGATTTTTGGAATTATTACTCTAGTACTATTCATTATTATCGTTCATCTCAATTCTACACTGGAAATATTCATAGAAGCTACGTGGTACGAAGGATATCAACTCTGTAAAGCTGAAGATAAGGAGGATGGACACGGTGATCATGGACATGACGACCACGGACATGATACACATAAGACTGGACATGACGACCACGGACATCACTAATACCTACTATGAACTCACAAGAAATAATCATTGCCTACTCGAAAGATCCTCACAATAAAAAAATACTTGAGAATGCAAATATTCGCTACAAAGAAACGAATCGTGTTTGTGCAGATGTAGTAGAAGTTTTTCTTGTAATTGAAGAAAATATTTTGAAAAAATTTGGTTTTGATGGATATATGTCGATCATCGCCACGGCATGTACCGCGATCACGGGTGAGATCCTTATAAACTGGAAGCTCGACGATATACTGACACTGGATGAATCCTTCATCTATGAGAATATCGGGGACGATATCTCCCCTCGACGTCGTTTTGCCTCTCTTCTTGGTCTTCTCGCTATCAAAAATGCGATTCATGAGTACAAAAAAGATGGGGTAAAGGAGGATTTTAGTGATATTATAATTGGATAGAAAGTCACTCGAAAAAAACAAAATAAGTCGACGATATTAAGTCTTAAATATAATAAAATGAGGAAAATAATATTCTTTATGGACGAGTCACTTATGAAATGATACAGGGCTATTGGCAAACCAAAGCTGAACAACCAAACATGATAAGGAAAATGCCGCTTGTTATAAAAAAGTTTCAAAAATTATCCTCTCAAAGACACTCCAGTCAGATGGACTCGATAACACGAGGATTATCAGTGATCAACTTGCTGAAAATATACACAATATCAAAAAAGAGGACGGGAAAAATATTCTCATTTTTGGAAGTCTAAATGCCTCACATCCACTTCTAAATGAAGATTTGATTGACGAATTTTTATTATTCATTAACCCTATTTTAATTGGGAATGGTACACCCCTATTTAAGAATGTACAGGATCTGACTCAACTAAAACTTATAGAAACAAAGATATTTGAGAGTGGAGTGATTGGTCTTCATTATGACAAAATAACACGATAATATCTATAAGAGGCGATTTTGAAAGGAATACTACACTCACATGAATACGTCTATGAAAGTATCCACATCTTCCCTCGTATTGTAGATATAGAGCGAAGCTCGCAGTGACCCTCGTATCCCAAGCGTCTGATGGAGTGGATCGGTGCAGTGATGTCCTGCTCGTACACAAATCCCAGCATCAGCCAGTATCTCAGCAATATCATTTGGATGGTGATCTGCGAAAGTAAATGCAAATACCCCGAGACGATGGTCGGGATTTTTTGAGCCGATAAGACGGATACCTTTTTCATACATTCCTGATTCTTGAAATCTATTAAGAGCATACTCAACCAATTCCCTTTCATATTTTTCGATTACTCCATAACCTCCGATTGAATCGATATACTCGAGCGCTGCGAGAAGTGAAACGGCTCCAACAATATGTGGGGTTCCTGGTTCGTGTCGAAATGGGAGTCATGCTGGCTCATATCCTTCAGAAGTAACAGAATTAATTGCTCCACCACCACAGAAAGCTGGAGACATTTTTTGAAGTATATCTTTTCGACCGTAGAAAAATCAGATTCCTGTATCAGCCATGATCTTATGTCCTGTTGCAATAAAAAAATCAATCCCATATTTTACAACATCTGTAGCCATATGTGGAAATCGCTGAGAACCATCGAGGATAAAAAATGGTTTTGTTGAGAGAGTATTAAAAATCATCTTCACTCTATCAAGATCGAGTAATTCACCAGTAACATTGGATGCCCCTGTAATAGAAAGAACTTTTGCAAGAGGGAGTTTTTTATTGAGAGAATCGTAATCAATCGTTCCATCTCAGTGGAGATCTACCCACTCGATAACAATACCATATTCTTCAACGAGTATTTGCCAAGGAACGATATTTGCGTGGTGTTCAGCACGAGAAAGAAGAACAATATCTCCTTTTTTGAGGAGTCCTGACTTTACGAGTCCACGAGAAACAAGATTGAAAGCATAAGTGGCATTGTAGGTGAAGTTGATTTCCGTATATGATGCTGCGGAAAGTTTCTGAGAAATTACCTTTTTTGCCTCATCATACAGACGTGAACTCTCGAGAGAAAGATCATACGCACCTCTATGAATATTAGCATAGTGTGTTGAAAGATATCTAGAAATAGCCTCTATAACTCCCTGGGGTTTTTGGGCACTCGAAGCAGAATCCAGAAAAACAAGATCTGGATTATGAGAAAAAATAGGAAAATCCTTACGAAACATAGGAAAAAGATAAAAAATTATTTCCACCAACTCGTACTTGTTGAACCAGATGCTGTTTCGATCGATTCTATATGTTGCAGATATGATTCTGACTCGGAGACGATATCTGGCCACTCCTCCTTCTCTGAAAGATCTTGGAAGAGATTTTTCGCATCTGGAATATTTCCAGCATCGAGAAGGAGAATAGCTTTTTCTAGGAGATAACTGGGATTTTTATTCTGGATTTCTTCACTCGTATTCTGGATGATAGCAGAAGCATTCTCACGATCACCAGTAAGCCTGAGTATCTGAATATAGAGGGGTTGGATAATCGGAGAATTTGGAAAAGCTCGAAGTCCCTCAACAGCCCAGGACTTCGCTTTCTCATTTTGTCACTGTTCGAGTGCAAAAGAAATACCAACAGCAAAGTCATCCTCAGAGAGATCTGCTTCTTGGAGAAGATATCCAAAAACCTTCATAGCACCAGCTGTATCACCGAGAAGTGAATAGTTAAATATAAGCCTTCGTTCGAGATCTATTTTTGGTGTATACCCAGCAAGA